>USPJ01000042.1 GCA_900556645.1 uncultured Lachnospiraceae bacterium | reverse complement strand
TCCAAGGTCTCCGGTAATGATCTTGTCATAGTCCTCCGGCTTCCGCTCAAAATCTAACAGATGATGATATATTACATCACAGGCTGCCGGTGCCATTGCCGCTCCCATATTCATGGAATCCTTTACGCCGTAATCCATGATTTTTCCTGTGGTAACTCCTGTAATTCTGGCTTTGGAGCGTTTGGTGCTAAGTACAAAGGCACCACTTCCCGTAACCGTCCAGGTAGCAGATAATGGTCTTTGATTTGCATATTCCAAGGGAAAACGAAACTGTTTCTCCGCACTGGCAAAATGGCTGGAGGTCACCGTCACCACATTTTCCGCATATCCTGCCGCCACACACATGGCTCCCAAGGCCATGGACTCCCCCGCCGTGGAACAGGCTCCGTAAAGACCGAACAGCGGTATTTCATAATTCATCAATCCGAAGGATGTGGCAATATTCTGTCCCAGCAAATCCCCGGCAAAAATATAACGCATATCCTTAGGCTCCAGCTTTGCCTTTCCCAGTGCCAACGCCACCGCTTCCTTTTGCAGGGTGCTCTCCGCATCCTCCCAGTTGTCCGCTCCGAATTTGTCATCCTCGCAGATAACATCAAACTCTTTGCCTAACGGTCCTTCCCCTTCCTTTTTTCCCACAATATTTCCGCTTGCAAGAATATAAGGCGGTTTGTGAAAGGCAAGGCTCTGTTTTCCTTTCATCTGTGAAAGAAATTCTATCTGTTCCATAAAAAACCTCCCATACTTTTTCTTAGTATGAGAGGTTCTGATGATTTTTATTCTCTAATTACATAAAAGTGTTATGTGTTATTTTACAGCTTCCTCAAAAGGGAAATTTATAAAATTATGCTCGTGAAATCTGGAATTTTTACGAACCTATGGCGAAAAGATTCGATAATTCCTGTCTTTTCAACATCTGTACAGTTTGTGGGGATGTCCGTCATCGGTATGACATGTTGTGGAAACTTTCGTGTGGCATTTACATAGACGTCCGAACAAAACATAACCGCAGTATCAGACTGTTTGAGAAACGTTCTATCCGATTTTTAATTATAGAACGTTTAGAGTTTCTGATACTGCGGTTTTATAGTGTCTGTGAGGACGTCTGTTTAATGCCGCTAGAAAGTTAACACCATGTCACCGATGACGGACATCCTCCACAAACAGTTCAGCTGATGAAAGAGACAGAAAACATCTTTTTCGTCATAGGTTCTAAAATTCTCAAATTTCTCTCGAACAAATTATAAATTTCCCTTTTGAACAAGCTGTAAGAAAACACATACACTTAATATGATTTAGGAATAAAAATCACCAGAATCCTTCAGAAGGGCGTAAAGGGTCGGCTTCAGATGGTACTCTTCCATCAACGCCTCCACTTCCCTGAGCATTTTTTCTTTCTGCTCTTTTCTTACCTTTCCCTTTTTTGCCCGAATCAGAATATTTTTCGGGGTGTGGGATAGGTCTACAAATTCCAACAGGTCGGTTTTGTATCCGCATGCTTCCAAGAGATTTCCACGGATAGCATCCGTCATCAATGCGGCTGTACGCTCCTGTATCAGTCCGTAACGGGTTAGAATGGAAAAACGTTCACTCTCCATCTGGGCATTGAGTTCATGCTGACAGCATGGCACAGAAAAGATGAGGGAAGCATCCCATGAGATAGCATTGTAAAGTGCAAAATCCGTTGCTGTATCACAGGCATGGAGAGTAATGACCATATCAATGGGTTCTTTTGGCTGATAACCGTTGATATCCCCTAATTCAAAATGCAAATTTTCGTAGCCGTATTTTTCCGCTGCCTGATTACATTTGCGGATGACATCCTCTTTTAAATCCAGTCCTGTCATATGGACCGTTTTTCCTTTGATTTCCGTAAAATAGTAATACAGAATAAAGGTCAGGTAAGATTTGCCGCAGCCGAAATCAATAATGTTCCACTCCTTACGGTCCTCTTCTTTTCGGATGACATCATCTATCAGCTCCACAAACCGATTAATCTGACGGTATTTATCGTACATACTGCGGACAATCTTTCCCTCTTTGGTAAATATCCCCATGTCCATCAACGGCGGTATCAATTCGCCCTCCGGAATCAGATACTGTTTTTTCCGGTTGTGTGCCTGCTGTTCCTTAGGCGGATTGGAACAGACCTTCTCCGTCTTATGGATTTTTCCTTTTTTAGAAACCAGTATCTGATATTCCTTTCCATTTCCCCATGCATTCAACTGAAAGAAATGGGTTCCCAGTTCCTGATTTATATAATTTTGAACCGCTTCAAAGGAAAGGTTTTCATGAAACACCTGTTTTTGCGTATACCGTTCTACCTGATAACTCTCTTCTTTTTTCAGAATCTGTACTCTGCGATACTCACAATTTTTGGATTTACTTAAAATTATCTGATATGGATTTTCCGATAAAACCTTTGCTATTTCTTCTGCCACGACATTTTCCTCTCTGCTCACATAAATCAAAATAGAACCGCTGCAAAGATATAGCGGTTCTATTATCTCTCATTCTGTTACATATTAATCTAATTTGAAGAAGCTCATCTCTTTTTCCAGATTTTCTGATAACTCTGTCAAGCTCTTGGCTGCCTCTGCCAAAAGATTAATGGTTGCATTCAACTCCTGCATAGATGCTGTGGTCTGCTGTGTAGAAGCTGCATTCTCTTCTGAAATTGCGGACAGGTTCTGAATCGCATCTGCCACTTTACTTCCGGCATCGAAATAACCCTGAGATGCATTTCGAATGGTAACTGTTTCATTCTGTGAATCACTGATACCTTTGCTTACCCTTGTAAATTTGTCTCTGGTCTCATTCAGTTTTTCCTGCTGCTCTGCCACTAATACATTAACATCCTCCATAACATGAACTGTCTTCTCAGATTCTTCTAACAGGTTATTGATAACATCCTGAATCTGAACTGCGGAAGCATTGGACTGCTCTGCAAGCTTTCCGATTTCGTCTGCAACCACTGCAAAACCTCTTCCTGCCTCGCCGGCTCTTGCCGCCTCAATGCTGGCATTTAATGCCAATAAGCTGGTCTGGTCTGCAATAGAAGTAATCAGCTTGGTTGCCTCTCCAATCTCCTGTACAGAATCATTGGTTGCCTTAATCTGCCTTCCGATATGCTCAATGGCTTTTGTTGTCTTATCATTGGAACTGGTTAACTGACTGATAATATTCGCAGATTCATCTCCTGCCTTGCCCATTTCTGTTGATGTATCATTTAAGGTTCCGATACCGTCAACCATTCTGGTAACTACATCTCCCATATCGCCTACCAGCACCGTTGCTCCTTCAATTTCCTCTGCCTGAGATACCGCTCCCTTGGAGATATCTTCTACGGCACGGCTAATCTCATCTGCTGCCATATTACTCTGTGCTGCCATCTGGCTCAAGTTTTCACCGGAGTCCAAAAGCACTTCACATGAATTTTTAACATTGCCGATAATGGTTATCAGCTTCTGCTGTAAATTCTGGAAAGCTCTCGCCATGTCTCCGATTTCGTCTTTTCTTCCTTCCAGTTTCCGGTCTAATTTAAGATTTACATGACCATCTGCCAAATCTTCAATGGCTTTCTCTGCCATTTTAATAGCTCTTACAATACTCTTAGATGCGATTGTAGTTGTGGTAAATGTTATAAGCAATAATATAAGTGCCGCAATTACGGATACCTTAATCTTACCGTTCACATAATCCATAATGCTGTCTCGCGGGTTCGTAATGCAAACCATACCTATAATACTTCCATCAGAATTCTTCAAAGGCTCTGCATATATGAAATACTCTTTTCCGGCAATCTTAATACTGTCATTTTTATAGGTTTTACCTTTCTCATATACTGTCTTGACTAATTCATCATTCTCAATCTTCTCTCCAAGAATTCTCTCATCATTCTTGTCCAAAATTGTGGTCAACTCAATTTGATCTCCATAGGTCATAATAATGTCATAATCGGAGTTTTCTGTAAACTGATCCATTAAGACACTACTCTGACGCATCGGCAAGATTCCGGCTTTCACAAGTCCCATCTGTTCCGTATATACATAATCTCCCGGATAGGTAATCTCATACGCTGCTTTTACACTGCTTGCCATACCTTCCATACCGTCATACAAAGAACGTTTTGTGCTATCCTCAATATTCTTATCGGATATCACAGTTAAAATTACCAGAATTGCAACAATCGGCACAAGTGCCAAAGCTATCAATCTGGCTGTGATTCCAAGTCCTCCCGCACTTTTTTGCTTTTGTTCTTTTCTCTCTTTTCCCATGTCAATCTCCTTTGCCCCGAAGCCAAAAACATTAATATAGTACTTTGGTATTATTATACTACAACTGTTTTTGCCATACAAGAATAATCTACAAGAACAGACAAAAAAAGACATCATTTCCAGTATTTTTCTTCCCGGAAATGATGTCGCTTTTTTCTTTCCTTTTACATGGTTACTAACACAAATTTTGCTGCAAACAATGCTGCAATCAAGGTTACCATGATGTCTTTCTTTGTATACTTTTTGGTAAACAATGTAATGATGACATATGCAATGGCTCCGATTCCGATTCCGTTGGCAATGGAGTAGGTCATCGGCATCATAATCAGGGTTAAGAATGCCGGCACTGCGGAACGCAAATCATCCATATCCACCTGTGAGAAGTTTTTCAACATCAGAACACCTACATACACCAATGCCGGTGCTGTTGCCGCACTGGGAATAATGCTTGCCAAAGGTGTTACAAACAGGCAGAGTGCAAAGCATATAGCAGTTACCACACTTGCCAGACCGGTACGGGCTCCTGCTGCCACTCCGGCGGCAGACTCCACAAAGGTGGTACAGGTAGAGGTTCCTAAAACAGCTCCTGCTACTGTTGCAATGGAGTCACTGGTCATTGCCTTATTGACATTAATCGGGTCTCCGTTCTCATCCAGCATTCCCGCCTGTGCAGAAGTTCCGTAAAGTGTACCGATAGTATCAAACATATCCACCAGACAGAAGGTTACAATCAATACAATGGCATTGAATACACTTCCGATATGAGCACTGGAAAAGGCTGCCTTCCATGCTTCTGCCTGAAACAGACCTGTGATTCCCACTTCTCCGAAATCCCGGAAGGAACGACCGATATGGCTCATATCCAGACTCGGAACCTGTCCCATAAGCACATAGTAAACCACGGTGGAAATCACAATACCGATAATAATATTGGCTTTCACTCCGTATTTTCCAAGAATCGCAATCACCAAAAGACCAATCAGTGCCGTCAATGCCGGAGCAATCTCATGCCACTCTCCGCCGTGAATATCCACAAACTGCACTAAGGTATACTGGTTTGCCTGAATGATGCCTGCATCCTGAAAACCGATGAATGCGATAAATAATCCGATACCTGCAGGAATGGATTTTTTCAAACACTCCGGCATGGATTTTGCAATATACTGCCTTGCTCCTGTCATAGACAATATCAAAAATACCACACCTGCAATGAAAATAATTACCATTCCTGAATGATAACCGGTAAGCACATCTTCTCCGGCAAAAAATGCTCCTGCTACAAAACAGGTGCAGAAAAATGCATTTAAGCCCATTCCACATGCCAATGCAAAAGGCAGCTTAGCATACAATGCCATAAACAGCGTTCCGATGATTGCCGCTAAAATAGATGCCACATAAACTGCATTCCAAATCTGTCCCAATGCCGCGGAATCTGCTCCCAATTCTGCCAGCCATCCGCTGGCACCTTCTGCAGCCACTTGATTCGGGTTTACAAATACGATGTATGCCATCGCAAAAAATGTCGTCAATCCTCCGATAATCTCTGCTCTTACCGTAGAATTACGCTCTGAAATTCCAAAAAACTTATCCACTTCTATTTCTCCTAATTACTTATTTTTTTATTTCCCCTCATATTTTATCACTGAACCAACATCATATTTTTTCAGTTTTTCTCTTCCGTTTAATCCTTCCAGCTCCATGAGGAAGATGATTTTTACCACTTCTCCGCCTAATTCTTCTACCAGTTTTGCGGCAGCCTCCATGGTTCCTCCTGTGGCAATCAGATCATCAATCAAGACTACTTTCTGTCCCGGCTTGATGGCATCCTTATGCATCTCAATGGTTGCTGTTCCATATTCCAGTTCATAACTTCCTTTGATTGTCTCACACGGAAGCTTTCCTTCCTTTCGCACCAGAATAAATGGTTTGTGAAGGTTATAGGCAATCGGCATTCCAAAGATAAATCCTCTGGATTCTGCACCTGCTAAAACGTCAAACTCTAAACCTTCTAACAGCTTTTGCATTTCATCAATCGCCATATGTAATCCGTCTGCATCCTGCAGGACACTGGTTACATCCCGAAAAATAATACCCGGTTCCGGAAAATCAGGAATACTTCTTACATAATCCTCCATCTTTTTCATTTTTCATCCGCTCCTTCTTCTTTATCCGCGGCTTTTTGCCGCTTTCTTAACGTACAGGGTAAATATTATCATTTTTTCTTAAAAATTGCAAATTATACATGATAAACAGATTCACCTTCCAACGTTTTTGCCAACACTAACTCTGTTGACAAGGAAATCCAAACATTTTAGAATGAAAAGCAGACAGGAGGGAATGACCATGCAAATGAATCAAACACCATCATCCGAGCGTGTCCACATCGGATTTTTCGGACGGAGAAATGCCGGAAAATCCAGTGTTCTCAACGCCATTACCAACCAAGACCTGGCTGTGGTATCCGACGTAAAAGGAACTACCACCGACCCGGTTCAAAAGGCTATGGAGCTACTGCCTCTGGGACCTGTGGTAGTGATTGACACACCCGGTATCGATGACGAAGGGGAGCTGGGTGCTTTACGTGTCAAAAAAAGCTATCAGGTGTTAAATAAAGTAGATGCAGCGGTTCTGGTGGTGGACCAGACGCTGGGACTTTCTTCGGAGGATTTTGCTCTGATTGAGCGTATCCGTCAGAAAAAGATACCTTATGTGGTAGTTTTTAATAAATTCGATTTGGAGCCGGCATCATCACTGGCAAAAGATATGGAATATTTGGAAAAACAGAACACTCCGGTGCAGACCGTCAGCACCGTAACCAATCTGGGTATCGAAGAGCTGAAAGAATGTATTGCCATTCTGACAAAGACGGAGGAACCAAAATTGAAAATCGTAGGTGACTTGATTCATCCGTCCGATTTCGTGGTTTTGGTGGTTCCCATCGACAAGGCCGCACCCAAGGGAAGGCTGATACTTCCGCAGCAACAGACAATCCGGGATATTCTGGAGGCAGATGCTACTGCCATCGTAGTAAAGGAATACGAATTGAAGGATACATTGAAACATCTGGGTAAAAAACCAAAACTGGTTATCACAGACAGTCAGGTATTTGCCAAGGTTTCCGCAGATACGCCTTCTGACATTATGTTAACTTCCTTTTCCATTTTGTTTGCCCGTTATAAAGGCAGTCTGGCAACAGTAGTGGAAGGCGTCACTGCACTGGACACTTTGGAGGACGGGGACAAAATCCTGATTTCCGAGGGCTGTACCCACCATCGTCAATGCGATGACATCGGAAGTGTGAAACTCCCTCGCTGGATACGTCAATACACCGGAAAAGACATTGATTTTGTCTTCTCTTCCGGCACCGAATTTCCGGAGGATTTATCTCCGTATAAGCTAATCGTGCACTGCGGAGGCTGTATGCTGAATGAGCGTGAAATGAAATAC
>USPJ01000041.1 GCA_900556645.1 uncultured Lachnospiraceae bacterium | reverse complement strand
TCTTCACGACCGATATCGTGTTTGTCGATTCCTTCTTTTTTCAGTTTATCGATAACCTTAACCTCTGTTGCGATTGCAGCATGGTCGGTTCCCGGCTGCCACAGAGCTTCGTATCCCTGCATTCTCTTGAAACGGATCAGGATATCCTGCATGGTTTCATCAAGTGCATGTCCCATATGAAGCTGGCCGGTTACGTTCGGCGGCGGCATTACGATTGTAAATGGTTTCTTATCTGGATTTACTTTTGCGTGGAAGTATCCGTTGTCCATCCATTTTTTGTACAGACGATCCTCAATATCTTTCGGATCATATGTCTTTGCTAATTCTTTGCTCATCTTCTCTCTCCTTTTTATCAACCAAGCAGATAAGTCTGCTTTTTTCGCTAATAGAATCTAATGAAAATAGTCGTGACACGACTATTTTCCCGTGGATTAAAAAACGCCCTTTGCAATCTGCAAAGGGCGTATTGTTACGCGGTACCACCTTATTTCGCCAATCTCTTCTTATCATGATTGGCAATCTCTCGGTCTTATAACGCAGACCAGACGTGAAAACCTACTTATCGTATCTCTAATATTTGCACCTCCTGCAAATCCATTTTTTCTACACTTTCAGTTCTCCGGTTCAAAAGCTACCTTCCACAACGCCTTCTTTAAATGGTCTTGCAGCCGATGAACCATTCTCTCTGTCAAGGGTGTGCTGTGTACTCCTCTTCTTCACTACCTTTTTCAACTTCTTTCATCTTAAAGAGTTCTCCTCTAAATGTCAAGAGTTTCCTCTATGGATTTTTCTTTTCTTCTGCCTCTTCTGTAAAAAATATCATAGATACACGGCACTACCAACAGAGTCATCAGCGTTCCGTATAACATTCCTCCAATGGTTACAATTGCCATCGGGCGGGCCAAATCTGAACCCATCTGTCTGCTCAGTGCCATGGTGGACATAGCCAATATGGTGGTAAGAGCTGTCATGAAAATTGGACGAAGTCTTGTCTTTCCGGCAGTGATAATTGCCTCTCTCTGCTCCATGCCGCTTTCCTTCAACTGGTTGATATAATCCACCATTACAATTCCGTTATTTACAATGACACCTATCAGCATGACAAATCCAATCATGGAAATAACACTGATTTCGCTTCCGGTAAGGAAGAGTGCCAAAAATCCTCCGGTCAAAGCCAACGGTATGGTAAAGATGATAATAAACGGTGCCCGCAGGGACTGGAACTGTGCCACCATAATCAGGTAGATAAATGCGGTTCCCAGAAGCATCATAAGAATCAGCTGGCTCATAGCCTCATTGATGACTTCATCCTCTCCTGCCATTTCAATACTGTAACCAGCCGGAACCTCATACTTCTCCAGTGCCTTTTCTATCTTATCTCCTACTAAACCTACATTATAACCTTCTGCAATAGATGCCGTAACGTTCAGATAACGGGTCTGGCTGTCTCTTAAGATAGAGCTTGGAGCCTCCTTCTCTTCTATGGTTGCCACTTCTGTAATCGGTATCTCAGAATCCTCTCCGGTCTCCTTATCGGTATAGGTAAAAGTAAGGTTTTTGATATCCTCCAGCGTGGTTTCCTCCTGTTCTTCTCCTACGACATAAACCTCATAATCTTTCATATCCGTAGAAAGAGTGGTGTCCGAAACCTGATTTTCCATCTGTCCGTACACCAGTTGATATACCTGTGCAACGGTCATACCATAGGATGCCGCTTTCTCCTTATCCACGGTAATACGAAGCTCCGGTGTAGTCTCATCCATACCATCCGATACCTCCGTTGTTCCCTTCACATTGGACACAATTTCTGCCACATCTTTGGCAATTTCCTGCAGGGTATCCATGTTCTTTCCCTTGATTTCCACCGATACGCCTTCTCCCAGCATGGATGACATATCCATCTCGGAGGTGCTGACTGCAATCTCGGCATCCATATCTTCCGTCAGCTTCTCTATTTTTTTTGCAATCTGTTTATTGGACAGCTTCTTATCCTCTTTCAGAATCAAATACATACTGATGACATCATTATCACTGCCGCCCATAGCTGACATCACAGAGCTTCCTCCGCCGCCTGCCATGGCTCCCACCGTTTCCACATCATCAATGGTTCTGATTTTCTCTGTCACTTCATCTGCCAGCTTGCAGGCATCTTCAAAATTGCTTCCTTCCGACGGCGTAATGGTCATGGACATCTGGTTGCTCTCCATATCCGGCATAAACGCCGTTCCTCTGGAAAGGGAAGCCATGACACTTACTACCAGAAGTACCACCATTACCAGTAACACCAATACTTTACGATGCAGTGCCTTTTCCAGAACACCGCCATACCACTCCTGTACTTTTATCAGCCAAGGATGCTGTATTTCCTTCGTTTTCTTCAGCATACCGGAGGACATCATCGGCACAAAGGTCAGAGCAATCATAAGACTTGCCAACAGTGCATAGGCAATGGTAAGTCCCATATCCACAAAGAGCTGTCTTGTAATTCCCTCGGTAAAAATAATCGGTACAAATACACTGATAGTTGTCAGGGTAGATGCCGTAATCGCACCTGCCACCTGCTTCGTTCCTGCAATAGCAGCCTCTTGGGAGGATGCCCCTTCTCCTTTCATACGATAGATATTCTCGATTACTACAATGGAGTTGTCCACCAGCATACCGATTCCCAACGCCAGTCCTGACAGCGAAATCATATTCAGGGTCACTCCGCTGAAATACATCAGTACCACGGCAAAGATAACAGATACCGGAATCGAACATGCAATAACCAATGTTGGCCGGATATCCTTTAGGAACAGTAATAGTATGATAACTGCTAAAATTGCTCCTAATATCATGTTATTAAATACAGAATTTACAATTAAATCAATATAGATTCCCTGATCCATCAACACTGTAACTTCCAAATCTTCGTTTTCTTTTTCTAAAGAATCTATTCTGTCCAGAATCCGGTCTGTCACATCTCCGGTGGAGTACCCGGTCTGTTTCTCCATGGTTAGCATAATGCCCGGCTCTCCGTTTAATTTTGCATAAAACTCGGAGGAATCATCTGTCGGCACAATATCTGCCACATCACTAAGGCGTATGGTATCCACCCCTTCCATACCTAAATCCATCAACACCAGATTGGTCAAATCTTCTATACTTCCTACCTTGTCGCCTACACGCACCAGATATTTAGTTCCGTTTTCCGTCACATAACCTGCCGGCATAGAGAAATTTTGTGCCGTAAGAATATTGGTCAGTGTATCCATGGTCAGAATCTGCTCCAAATCCGCTGCATCATAAGCACTTTCCTTGGCTTCTTTCAATTCCTCCTGTTTTTCCTGTAACTGTGCTTCTCCTGTAACCAGAGATGCCGAAGCCCCTGCCATCTCCACAATTCCTGCAATCTCACTGGCATTCAAAGTGGTAATGGCATCATTCAGGGTTATTTTTCCCGTATTGATATTCTCCAAAGCTGTCTTTAAAGTATTTATGGAGCCGTTCAGCGAAATCAGATTTGTATTCAATTCCTGTAAAGAAGCAGAAAAAGTCTGATTCACTTGTGCATCTGATGCATCAGTAGAAAGTCCCAGAGAAGTTTTAACCTCATCATAGCTTGCTTTTACAGTGTTATATTTTTCCTGTGCCTGTGCCTTTGTCATGTGAGCCTGTGCTTCAAATTCTACATCCGTCAATGTATCCTTCACCAGCATCAGCTGCGAAAGGCTAGCATAAGCAGATTGCAGGGTAGAAAGATTCTGCTGCTGCTCATTCATCTGTGCTATAGCTGTCTCCAACTGCTCTTTTGCCGATTCTGCTTCAGACAGTTTCTCTTTTAAATCCTTTTCTGTCTGGAATATTTCAAGTTTCTTATCATCTAATTGACCCTTGGCACTTCCCAATTGACTGGACATTTCTCCCTGTCCGTCCTTTAGCTGTTGCTTTCCTTCCGCAATCTGCCCCTGAGCTGCACTCATCTGACTTTGGGCATCGGAAAACTTCTTATCCAGTGATTCTGTAATTTTGGCATTAACTGCATCTATCTTATCCTGATTCATAATCACTTTGATAGACTCTTCCCCTGCTCCCAACGCTGATACAGAGGCAACACCCTCGATGCTTTCAAGCTCCGGTATCAATTCATCTGTAGTATAATCGCTGACTTCCAGCGTGTCCTTGCCTTCTACATGCACACCGGCAATCATAACCGGCATCATATCCGGGTTGATTTTCATAATGATAGAACTGCCCACTTCCTCCGGCCACATACTGCTAATCTGATCCAGACTTTCCCTCATCTCAATAGTTACGGAGTCCATGTTCGCTGTCTGCTCAAATTCCAACACTACCAAAGAATAGTTGTTGGCAGAAATAGAACTAATATTTTTAATATTGGAAACAGTTGCCATTGCCCCTTCCACCGATTCTGTTACGGTTCCTTCCACTTGTTCCGGGCTGGCTCCCACATAGGTAGTCATTACCACAGCATAGGGCATATTCATATTCGGCAATAGGTCTGTACTCATTTTAGTCAGAGATACTACACCCAATAAAATGATTAATATGATTGCCACTACCACCGTGTAAGGTTTTTTTACGCTAAATTTAGAAATCACGCTTTGTCCTCCTATTTTCCAAAGTACGTCCTTTTTCTTCATTTTACAGGATACTTATATTCCCTACAAGAAATTTTTTTATTTTTTAGATTTTCCGTAGATTAATCCCGATTTCATTGGTATAATAAATAAAAATGATATTTTACTAAGGAGGATTCGCCTATGTCCATACATAATTTACGGGATTTAAACGCTGCACATTTAGATGTTCTCAAAGAAATCGGCAATATCGGCTCGGGAAATGCTGCCACTGCCCTTGCTACCCTTTTAAATACTCCGGTGGATATCGAGATTCCAAACATTCGTCTGATTGATTTTTCTCAGGTATCCCAATATCTGGGCGGTGCTGATTCCCTTGCACTGGGTATGAGCGTATTTCTGGAAGGGGATATAGAAGGAATGATGCTTCAGGTTATGCAGAAGGATTTTGCCAGCAAACTGATTAATACTTTTTATCCGAAGGAAATAACGGACTTGAAAGATATTGAAGAGATGGATTTATCCGTACTTCGGGAAAGCAGCAATATCACAACTGCCGCATATATCAATTCTCTGGCAAAAATGACGGATTTGTTTATTAACATCAGTCCGCCAAGTGATTATATGGACACCGTAGGCAATATTTTGACCATCCCATCCTCCAATTTTTCTTCTCTGGGAAAACAGGTGCTTTTTATTGATGAAAAGCTTCGGGTTGCAAATACAGAGATTCGCAGTAGTATGATTTTAATTTTGGAAATTCAGTCTTTGATGAAACTCTTTGACAAATTGGGAATCCAATATTAAAGCATTGATTTTATAGAAAAAAGGTTTGAGCTAGCCCTCAAACCTTTTTATATTTCTTATTCTTCTTCCTCTTCTTCATCCACAATGGCTGCCGCCGCACCGGATACCGCTGAAACCACTGCGATGACCGCTGCAATAATTACAATAAAAATAATTGCTCCGAAGAAAATTAAAAATCCGCTTTCACTCATATATCATCCCATCCATTCTTTTTATTGACTACATATCTAAGAATGATTATACCATACTGTCCCCTTCTTGCAAGGTGGTTTTCTTATTTTTTATCCGTTCCTTAACCGGTAACTGTGCCAATATCACTCCGGCAAAAATCAATACGGGAGTTTGACAGTTGAACATCGAAAAAAATGCTTGCAGGTCGCGTAAAACCTGCTTTTTTTGTGTCAATTTTTTGTTTTTATATCTGTTATTTTATGTTATTGTATGGTATAATAAGGGGTAGGAGGGATGGCAGATGAATCTTCACATAACAAAATCAAAAAATGCAGAGTCCTTTTATGTCTGTAAATCTTATACAAAAGCAAATGGCAGCACTACTTCAGCTATCGTTCGCAAGCTGGGAACCTTAGAACAACTTTTGTCTGAACATGGTCCGACAAGAGATGATGTCGTTGCATGGGCGAAAAATGAAGTGAAACTAGAAACCGAAAAATATAAAAAGGAAAAAGAAGCACAGACAGTCTTGATACCATTCCATGCAGACAGACAATTAGATTATGACAAGCAAGTTTTCTTCCGCGGGGGCTATCTTTTTTTACAATCTATTTATTATCAGCTACAATTAAATAAAACTTGTCGGAAATTGAAACAAAAATATAAATTCAAGTATGATATCAATGCGATTCTCTCGGATCTAATTTATGCAAGAATCTTAGAACCTTGCAGCAAGCGTTCCTCTTACAAGATTGCATCTGAATTCCTGGAAAAACCATCCTACGAACTTCATGATGTTTATCGGGCATTGGATGTACTTGGTTCGGAATGTGATCTTATTCAGTCTGAAGTTTATAAAAATTCCCGTTTTCTTGGAAAAAGAAATGATAAGATTCTTTATTATGACTGCTCAAATTATTACTTTGAAATTGAACAAGAAGAAGGAAATAAAAAATACGGTAAAAGTAAAGAACACAGGCCAAATCCGATTATCCAAATGGGATTATTTATGGATGGTGATGGGATTCCCCTTGCTTTTTCTCTTTTTCCAGGAAATGCAAACGAACAGACATCTCTCAAACCATTAGAAAAGAAAGTCCTTGGAGATTTTGGATGCCAGAAGTTTATTTACTGTAGCGATGCTGGTCTTGGATCAGAATCGATTCGAGAATACAATCATATGGGAGAACGTGCTTATATCGTAACCCAGTCCATCAAGAAGCTGAAAAAAGAAGAAAAAGAATGGGCATTAAACTTGCAAGGGTTTAAGAGAGTATCAGATGGAACTCCTGTTGATATCACAAAACTATCTGCGGATGATAAAGGACTTTATTATAAAGATGAGCCCTACACCACAAAGAAACTGCATCAACGCCTGATTGTTACCTATTCTCCTAAATATGCCCTTTATCAAAAATCTATTCGAAATAAACAGTTTGAACGAGCACAAAAGATGCTAGATTCGGGGAGCACAAAAAAGAACCGAAAAAACCCAAATGATCCAGCACGTTTCATCGGAACTATAGCTGTAACAGAAGAAGGTGAAGCTGCTGATGTAAAGCATTATTTAGACGAAATCAAGATTTCTGAAGAAGCCCAATATGATGGATTTTACGCAGTATGCACAGATCTTTTAGATGACGAAGTTGGTGATATTTTAAAAGTAAGTGAAGGAAGATGGCAGATAGAAGAATGTTTCCGGATTATGAAAACGGATTTTTCTGCAAGACCTGTCTATTTACAGGATGAAAACCGGATGAAAGCACATTTTCTAATCTGTTTTCTTGCATTGACTATATATCGCTTCCTTGAAAAAAAGCTGAACGATAAATATACATGCGAAGAATTATTAGATGTTCTAAAAGAAATGAATTTCGCAGAAATACAGGAGCAAGGATTTGTTCCTGTATACAAACGAGAAAGAATTACAGATGATCTACATGATGTCTGTGGTTTCCGAACAGATTATCAATTCATAACCAAAAGCAAGATGAGAAATATCCAGAAAAAAAGTAAAGGGAAAGAATAAAATACTATAGTTCGCAACAACGACAAAAATCGCTATACCCCAGTAAACATCAGGGATACAGCGATTTTTTCTTTTTCTAACTGTCAAAGACGGGATTATACCATACTGTCCCCTTCTTGCAAGGTGGTTTTCTTATTTTTTATCCGTT
>USPJ01000040.1 GCA_900556645.1 uncultured Lachnospiraceae bacterium | reverse complement strand
GAAGGTAATCCGAAAGGACAACCCTTACACTACACCGATTTTAAAAGAAGTCATTGCAGACAGCTACCAGCGTTTGATTGCTCCAGCTATTGAGCGGGAAATCCGCAATGAGCTGACGGAGACGGCGGAGGACGGAGCCATCCGTGTCTTTGGTAAAAATCTGGAACAGCTGTTGATGCAGCCACCCATTGCAGGTCAGGTTGTGCTGGGCTGGGACCCGGCATTTCGTACAGGCTGTAAGCTTGCTGTTGTAGATGCTACGGGAAAGGTACTGGACACAACCGTAATCTATCCTACGGCACCCCAGAATAAGGTGGAGGAATCCAAAAAGATTTTAAAGCATCTGATAGCCAAATATCATATTACATTGATTTCGGTAGGCAATGGAACCGCCTCCAGAGAATCGGAGCAGGTAATTGTGGAATTGCTCAAGGAGCTTCCGGTTTCGGTGCAATATGTCATTGTAAATGAGGCGGGAGCCTCGGTGTACTCTGCCAGCAAACTGGCAACGGAGGAATTTCCGAATTTTGATGTGGGACAGCGAAGTGCGGCATCCATTGCACGTAGATTGCAAGACCCATTGGCAGAACTGGTAAAGATAGATCCCAAATCCATCGGAGTGGGACAGTATCAGCATGATATGAACCAGAAAAAGCTCAGTGAGGCACTGGGGGGAGTAGTGGAAGACTGCGTCAATAAAGTAGGGGTGGATTTGAATACGGCATCGGCATCCCTGTTGGAATACATTTCGGGAATCAGTAAGACCATAGCCAAAAACATTGTGGCATACCGGGAAGAAAACGGAAGGTTTGAAACCAGAGCCCAGCTTTTAAAGGTTCCGAAACTGGGACCGAAGGCATATGAGCAATGTGCCGGATTCATGCGGATACAAAATGGAAAAAATCCTTTGGATTCCACCAGCGTCCATCCGGAAAGCTACGGAGCAGCAGAAAAGCTGTTGGAAAAACTGGGATATCAAAAAGAAGATATCTTAAAAGGGAATCTAAAAGGAATTTCTAAAAAGGTAGGAAACCGTGATGCCCTTGCCGACGAGTTGGAAATCGGCACATTGACCTTGGAAGATATATTAAAGGAGTTGGAGAAACCAGCCAGAGATCCTCGAGATGAAATGCCAAAACCGATTCTGAGGACAGATGTTCTGGAGATGAAGGATTTAAAGGAAGGCATGGTTTTAAAAGGGACAGTCCGAAACGTCATTGATTTCGGCGCCTTTGTGGATATCGGGGTTCATCAGGACGGACTGGTGCATATCTCCCAGATGAGCGAGCGTTACATCAAGCATCCATTAGAAGTGGTAAGCGTAGGGGATGTGGTAGAGGTACAGGTCATGTCTGTGGACTTGAAAAAACAGCGGATTCAGCTTACCATGAAAATAAACAGTTAGATAAGAGGAGTTTAATTATTATGGAAACGAAGAAAAAAACAATCAATGTAAGATACATGACTATGACGGCAATGCTGTCAGCGGTGGCATTTGTGCTGATGTTCTTAGAATTTAATGTGCCGTTTATGCCATCTTTTATAAAAATGGATTTATCTGAGCTTCCGGCATTAATCGGAGCCTTTGCCATGGGACCGGCAAGCGGAGTTATTATCTGTCTGATAAAAAATCTGTTACATCTGTTGATGAGTACCACCGGTGGCGTGGGAGAGCTGTCTAATTTTATTTTGGGAGCACTCTTTGTCATCCCTGCGGGACTGATGTATAAGAAGAAAAAGGGAAGAAAATCTGCACTGATTGGCTCCTTGATTGGAGCGGTAGTTATGGCGGTAGTCAGTGTCTTTTCCAATTATTTTATTGTATATCCGGTTTATACGGCATTCATGCCGATGGATACCATTATTTCCATGTATCAGGCAATTCTGCCAAGTGCAGATACGCTGTTAAAATGTTTGGTTATCTTCAATATGCCGTTTACCTTTGTGAAAGGTCTGATTAATGTAATTATTACATTTTTGATTTATAAACATATTTCGCCGATTATCAAAGGAACACAGGGAAAATAGGAGTGATAATATGAGAGAGGAATTTGATGTCAATCTGACACCACAGGACATGTACAAATTTAATATGTATCACACATATCACGGAATGCATGGGGTTCTTTCTATTGTAATGGCAATATTCGTGTTTGTGGTGGCGGCAGTAACTTGGGGAGAGGTAGATACAGCCTATACGGTAATTTACATTATCTTGGGATTATTGTTTGTATTCTATATGCCGTTGAATTTGTGGATACATGCCAAAATGCAGATGCAAAAATCAGAGGCGTTGCGAAACACCCAGCATTTCATCGTGGATGATACGGGAATTACCATTGTGCAGGGTGAAGAACAGGCAACTCTGGAATGGAACAAGATTTATAAAGTGGTGTCCACAAAGAGCAACCTTCTTGTATACAGCACAAGAGTAAATGCTTATGTGTTTCCCAGAAGAGATTTAGGGGAGCATTATGAACCGATTTGTGCTATGATGAGAGAGAAGTTGGAAAAATATCGTTTAAAAATAAAGTAGGTGCTTATGGTAGTTGAAACTTTTTCGCCGGAGGAAACCGAGGCGTTGGGAAAAAAACTGGGAAGAGAAGCAAAGCCGGGTGAGGTGTATACCTTAGTCGGCGATTTGGGCGTGGGAAAGACTGTCTTTACGCAGGGAATTGCAAAGGGTCTGGAGATTACAGAACCAATAAACAGCCCCACATTTACCATTGTTCAGGTTTACGAGGAAGGGCGTATGCCGTTCTATCATTTCGATGTCTACCGGATTGGAGATGTGGAAGAGATGGAAGAGATAGGCTACGAGGATTACTTTTACGGAGAGGGGCTCACCATGATTGAGTGGGCAAATCTGATAGAAGAATTGCTGCCGGAGCATTACCGGGAAATTTGTATAGAAAAAGATTTGGAAAAAGGTTTCGATTACCGCAGGATTACCATAGAGGACAAATAGGAGGCGTGAATATGAGAATTTTGGCATTGGACAGCTCGGGACTGGTGGCCAGTGTTGCTGTGGTGGAGGACGAGAATCTGTTGGGCGAGTTCACCATGAATTATAAAAAGACACATTCGCAGACATTATTGCCTATGTTGGATGAAGTGGTAAAAATGATAGAATTGGATTTACAGACCATAGATGCCATTGCCGTGGCAGGAGGGCCGGGCTCTTTTACCGGACTTCGTATCGGCTCCGCCACCGCAAAAGGGTTGGCACTGGCTTTGGACAAGCCAATCATACAGATTCCCACGGTGGACGGTCTGGCATATAACCTGTATGGAAACAAAAATCTGGTGTGCCCGCTGATGGATGCCAGAAGAAACCAGACCTATACGGGATTGTATGAATTTGACGGGGAGGGGCTTCATGTCCTGTTGGAGCAATGTGCAGTGGGCATTGAAGAGATTCTGGAGAAAATCAATGAACAGAACCGTTCCGTGGTTTTTCTGGGAGACGGTGTTCCGGTATTTCGGGATAAGATACGGGAAAACTGTAAGGTGGAGTATTCCTTTGCTCCGGCACATTTGAATAAACAGCGGGCAGGTGCTGTGGGAACCCTTGCCATGGAGTATTATAAAAAGGGCATGATACAGAAGGCGGAGGAACACAAACCGGAATATCTGCGGCTGTCTCAGGCTGAGAGGGAGCGTTTGGAGAAAGAAGGAAAAAAATGAGCTGTATTCGTCTGATGGAAAAAAAGGATGTGGCGGAAGTGACAGCCATAGAACGAGACATTTTTTCCATGCCATGGAGCGAAAATGGATTTTTGGATGCTATCTGTGCAGACAATACCCTGTTTCTGGTGGCAGAAGAGGAAGGAATCAAAGGCTACATCGGAATGTATCTGGCAGCAGATGAGGGAGAGATTACCAATGTGGCAGTAAAGGAAACGGGAAGAAGAAAGCATTTGGGAGAAAGTCTTTTGAGGGAAGCTCTCAGAATAAGTGCAGAAAGAGGAATTGTATCATGGTTTTTAGAAGTCCGTAAAAGTAATGCGGCGGCAATCGCCCTGTACAAAAAACAGGGATTTTCCGTTTGCGGTGTGCGAAAGGGCTTTTATGAAAAGCCAAGAGAAGATGCCTATGTTATGGTATATCCGCCAGACATTTCCACTATTCAGGAATAAGGATAAGATTCTATAATGAAGACAGAAATCTTAGGAGGTACGGATATGCAGAACGAAAGAAAGGGACAAATCTGTAATTGCTGCGGAAAGAAAATAGAATTGCAGGAAGAATATGTGAGAATTGAACAGCGGTGGGGATATTTTTCCAAAAAAGACGGTGTTTTGCAGACCGGAAATATCTGTGAAGACTGTTTTGAACGTATTATGGAAAATTTCAAGGTGCCGTTTGCGGAGGAGGAAATCACAGAACTCCTCTAGAAAAGGAGAATATATGTTAGATGTTTGTTTACTGGGAACCGGCGGAATGATGCCCCTTCCTTACAGACGCCTTACGTCATTGATGACACGTTATAACGGAAGTAATCTGCTGATTGACTGTGGAGAGGGAACCCAGGTGGCAATCAAGGAAAAGGGCTGGAGCTTTAAGCCTATTGATGTCATTTGTTTTACCCACTATCATGCAGACCACATCAGTGGACTGCCGGGATTGCTTTTAACCATGGGAAATGCAGAGAGGACCGAACCCTTGACCATGATAGGACCAAAAGGGTTGGAACGGGTGGTAAATGCTTTGAGAATCATTGCACCGGAACTGCCTTTTCCAATCGAATTTATAGAATTGACAGAGCCGGAACAGGAAATTGAAATCGGAGGTTACCGTATTCATGCCTTTCGAGTAAATCACAATATTCTTTGTTATGGATACAGTCTTTCCATTGACCGTGCCGGAAGGTTTAGTGTGGAGCGGGCAATGGAACAGGAGATTCCGCAAAAGCTTTGGAGCAGGCTCCAAAAGGGAGAAATCATCCAACAGGATGGAAAAGTCTACACCCCGGAAATGGTATTAGGCCCCCCTAGAAAAGGAATCAAGGTAACTTACTGTACCGATACAAGACCGGTGGATGCCATTGCCGTTGCCGCAGAGAAATCAGATTTATTTATCTGTGAGGGAATGTACGCAGAACCGGAAAAAGTGGAAAAAGCAAGACAGTATAAGCATATGACCTTTTATGAAGCGGCAAAACTGGCAAAACGTGCCAAGGTTCAGGAACTATGGCTGACCCATTTCAGCCCGTCTTTGGTAAAAGCAGAGCGGTATATGGATGAGGTTCGGAGTATTTTCACCAATGCTTCTCTGGGAAAAGATGGAAGAAGTGTGGAGCTGGATTTTGAGGAGGAAGACAAATGAAAAAATACATCAAAGTGATTGTGCTGTCCATTGTCTGTATTGGAATCATTGTGGGATACTATTATTATCTCACCTATCGTGATAAAAAAGATATAGAAAATTCCACAGAGCTTACGAAGGTGGGTGAGGTATTGGCAAAGGATTTGGAAAAAGATTATCCGCCGACGCCCCGGGAAGTTATCAAATTCTACGACAAGATTCTGAAATGCTATTACAATGAGGAATATGAGCAGGAAGAGTTGGAAGAAATGGCAGATCAGGCACGCCTTTTGATGGATGAGGAATTGCTGAAGAAGAATCCCAAAGACCAGTATATGCTTATGCTGGAAGCGGATATCAAGGATTATAAGGATAATGAGCGGAAACTGGTGGATACCACCGTCTGTGACAGCAAAGAAGTAGAATATAAAAAAGTGGACGGCAGAGAGTGTGCTTATGTGGTGTCCAGATATTTTGTACGGGAAGGAAATACCTATAGTAATACCAGTCAGAAATATGTATTGCGAAAAGACGAGGATGGAAACTGGAAGATATTAGGATTTAAGATGGTGGAAGGAGAGTCTTCCGATGATTAATGAAGAACATGAAATAAAAATACTGGCAATTGAAAGCTCCTGTGATGAGACAGCGGCAGCCGTGGTAGTAAACGGAAGGGATGTGCGTTCCAACGTCATCTCTTCTCAGATAGCCCTTCATACCCTGTACGGAGGAGTTGTGCCGGAGATTGCCTCCAGAAAACATATCGAAAAAATTAATCAGGTCATTCAACAGGCTTTGGAAGAAGCGGATATGAAGCTGGAGGATATGGATGCAATCGCTGTCACCTACGGTCCGGGACTGGTAGGTGCACTTTTGGTGGGAGTGGCTGAGGCAAAAGCTATTGCATATGCTTCCCAAAAGCCATTGGTGGGAATCCATCATATTGAGGGGCATATCAGTGCCAATTACATTGAAAATAAAGAATTGGAGCCGCCGTTCATCTGTCTGGTGGCTTCCGGCGGACATACCCACTTGGTAAAAGTGGAGGATTACGGAAAATATGAGATTATCGGCAGAACCAGAGATGATGCGGCGGGAGAAGCTTTTGATAAAGTGGCACGTGCCATTGGTCTGGGGTATCCGGGAGGACCGAAGATAGAGAAAAAAGCACTGGAAGGAAATCCGGATGCCATCCCTTTCCCGAAAGCGAAGATTGCAGACGGACAGTATGACTTTAGCTTCAGTGGTTTAAAATCTGCGGTCTTAAATTATATCAACGGTTGTAAAATGAAGGGTCAGGAAATCAACGAAGCCGATATTGCGGCATCCTTCCAAAAGGCTGTCATAGATGTGCTGGTGGAGCATGCCATGGGAGCAGTGCAGGAATTCGGAATCAAAAAGTTTGCTATTGCCGGCGGAGTTGCCTCTAATACAACCTTGCGGAATGCCATGGAAGAGGCATGTCGTGAAAATGGCGTGGAATTTTATCACCCATCACCGATTTATTGCACGGACAATGCGGCTATGATTGGAGCGGCGGCATACTATGAATATTTGGAAGGCAAGCGGGACGGTTGGGATTTGAATGCGGTTCCGAATTTGAAATTAGGAGAGCGGTAATGGAGAAAAAAACCTACACGGCAATCGTACTGGCGGCAGGAAAAGGAACCCGTATGGGCGGTGATGTACATAAGCAGTATCTTCTATTAAATGGAAAACCGGTTTTATACTATTCGCTTAAAGCATTGGAAGACAGTAGAGTGGACCATATTGTTTTGGTAACCGGAGAATCAGAAATCGATTATTGCCAAAAAGAAATTATAGAAAAATACGGATTTCAGAAAGTGAAAAAAGTGGTGACAGGAGGTGCCGAGAGATACCACTCTGTTTTTTGCGGCTTGCAGGCGGCGGAAGGTGCGGATTATGTCTTGATTCATGACGGAGCCCGCCCGTTTGTGGAGAATGCTATATTGGAACGTTGCATGGAGGCTGTGGAGAAATATCAGGCCTGTGTGGTGGGAATGCCGGTGAAGGATACCATAAAGATTGTGGATGAGCAGGGATTTGCTGTAAATACACCTCCCAGAAATTTGGTCTGGAATGTACAGACTCCTCAATGCTTTTTCTATCCTTTGATTTTGGATGCTTACAGCAAGATGATAGAGGAAGAGAAACAGGGAAAGCAGATGTCCGTTACGGATGATGCCATGGTGCTGGAGACTTTTTCTCAACATCAGGTAAAATTGATAGAAGGAAGCTATGAGAATATAAAAATCACAACACCGGAGGATTTGTTGGTGGCAGAAATATTCTGTAAGCAGAGACAATAAAAAAATTTAAAAATCTTATTGACACCATAATCCAATGATGGTAGAATCATATTTGCGTCCGTTCAAGACGTACATGGAGAGGTATCGAAGTGGTCATAACGAGGCGGTCTT
>USPJ01000039.1 GCA_900556645.1 uncultured Lachnospiraceae bacterium | reverse complement strand
ATGTAACAGCAGGTGCTCATCAGATCCTGTTTGCCGCCAAGGATAACCTTGTTGGAATCCAGGGATTTGCCACATACATAGAGTGATTCCGGTGCAGAAATTCCAAGACCGCGGCGCTGACCGATGGTATAGTGAATCTGACCTTTGTGTTTGCCGAGTACGTTGCCCTCTTTATCTACGAAATCACCAGGTTCCGAAGACTGTCCGGTATACTGTTCAATAAAGGAAGCATAATCTCCGTCCGGTACGAAGCAGATATCCTGACTGTCCGGTTTATCTGCATTGATAAAGCCCTGTTCCTGGGCAATGTGACGAATCTCTTTTTTGGTGTAGCTGCCAAGTGGAAACAATGTATGCGCCAACTGATCCTGCGTCATGGCGTAGAGAACATAGCTCTGATCTTTTGTCGGATCGAGGCCCTTTTTCAGAATAAAACGTCCTGTTTCCGGATCCTGTTCACGACGTGCATAGTGTCCGCTTGCGATGTATTCACAGCCAAGTTCTCTTGCTTTGTCGAGAAGGGCAGAGAATTTCAGAAAACGGTTACAGTCAATACACGGGTTCGGTGTGCCACCGTGCAGATAAGTATCGGCAAATTTGTCAATGACGCTGTGACGGAATTCATCATGCATTGGGAAGACGTAATAGAGCATTCCAAGTCGTGCGGCAACGCTTCTGGCATCTTCAGTATCAGATGGGGTGCAGCAGGCACGGTGTCCCGGGAAACTGCACTGTGGATTATCATAAAGTTTCAGTGTGGCACCTGCACAGTCATAGCCTTCCTGTACCATCAGGTAGGCTGCTACACTGGAATCTACACCGCCGGAGAGAAAGGTACAAATAGGAACGTCGGATACCATTTGCCGTTTGATGGCATCGGTCAAAAGAAAACGTGTCCGTTCAATGGTGGTTTCGTAGTTGTCCCAGTGGGGCATAGAAGAAAGACGCCAGAAATTTGTCAGATGAATGCCAAAATGGTTGTATGCGAGATAATAGCCGGGTTTTAATTCGTGAATATTCTTGAAGACGGCATTGCCGGGACTTCTGGCAGGTCCCAGAGAAAAGATTTCATTCAGACCGTCACTGTCCACCGCAGCCTCTATACCGGGAAAGCAGAAAAGACCTTTGAGTTCCGAAGAAAAAACAAGCGTATCCTCTGCAAAGGTATAAAAAAGAGGTTTAATTCCAAAATAATCACGGAAGAGATAAATGGTTTCATGCCGGGAATCATAGATGGCAAAAGAAAAGATACCGTCTACTTTTTTGACAAAATCCGGTCCGTATTCCAAAAAGGCAAGAAGCAGTACCTCGGTATCAGAGGTGGTTTGAAACTTCCAGCCCTGCAAAAGCAAATCATTTTTCAAATCCGGCAGGTTGTAGATTTCGCCGTTGAAGGCAATCTGATACGAATAGCCGTTTATCTTTCGCTCCATAGGCTGGGAGCCTGTTTTTAAATCTATAATGGAAAGTCTTGTATGAGCCAGACCACAGCGGCGGCTCAGCAGACAGCCGGAGGAATCTGGTCCCCGGTGATGTAAGCTCTGCATCATACGATACAGAATCTGTCGATAAAATTCCTCGTCATTCAGATAATCGGAGGAAGGATGGAAAAATCCTGAAATACTGCACATAATTACTCCAAAAACTGTTTTTTACAGTCTATGATAGTATGCTATAATTAGAATAAAAAGAGGTGATAAGATGATAAAATTAATTGTTACAGATGTGGATGGAACTCTGGGACCGGTAAATACACCGACCATTCATAAGGATTACTATCCGATGATGGAACAGCTTCTGAAAAAGGGAATCCGAATCGCGGTTGCCAGCGGAAGACAGCATCCGGCATTGGAGCATCTGTTTTCTTCTCTGGGGGAACAGTTAATCTATATTGCCGATAATGGTGCCCATGTAAGGATGAAAGATAAGGATTTGTATATTTCCCAGATGAGTCTGGAAACTTCCCATGAGTTGGTAAGAGATGTAAGGAAAATGAATAATGGATGCGAATGTGCATATTGTGTGGCAGGACTTGCATATTTTACAGAGAATGACAGGAATGTGTATCGGGTTATGAAAGAGAGCATGAATTACAAATGTGTCATGGTGGATTCGCTGGAGTCGTTGGATGAGCCGTGCATCAAAATGACCATCTACCATCCCGAGGATGCAGAGGGAGCCACCGCAGATTATTTTACACCGAAGTGGAAAGACCGGCTTCAGGTTTCCTGTTCCGGGATAATTTATATGGATGTGATGAACCGGGGAACCAATAAGGGAGTTTCTTTGAAAAAAGTACAGGAATATCTAGGGGTAACCAAAGACGAGACAATGGTGTTTGGGGATAACAGCAATGATCTGGAAATGTTTCAACAGGCACACTACAGCTATGCCGTAGGAGACGCCAGAGAAGAGGTACGCAATGCGGCTCGTTTTCTGGCACCGCCTATGAAAGAAGAAGGGGTTTTACAGGAACTGAAAAAACTGTTGGATACCCTGTAAATCCAATTTTTCTGGAAAGAGGTTAATAGTAAATTGGTCGCTTTCCGTCAATGGTGTCTTGAATGGAGGTAGAAATCCATTCAATGGCACCTTTCAAATCACCCTTTTCAAAAGCATGGTAAAGGGTTAATTCATTTAGATACAATGCCTCAATACCATAGAGGCGGCAGAAACGTTCCCAAAGAGTGGTAACCGGAACCTTAAAGGAAGAAAAAATCAAAGGTATCAGTGTGTTGCCGGATAGAAAAGCCATCTCATGCTGAAACTTAAAGGCAACTGCGGCTGCGACAGATGGGGAGTCGGCTTTCTCTAATTCGTCCACAAAACTTTTCAGACGGGCAAGCTCCTCCGCGGTGGCTTTTGGGAGCCATAGTTCGATGGCAAGAGTATCCAGAGCCACACGAAGTTCCAGAATAGAACGTATTTCAGCTTCCCGCAGGATACCACCGTTATAGTTCATAATGGACATCAGCGTATCCATGGTTCCGTTTCTTCTGTAATCTGCAACAAAGGTGCCTACACGGGGTTTGATAATCAAAAATCCCTTTCTGGCAAGTTCCGAAATGCCGGAATTGACGACGGCACGGCTTACTTGCATAGATTCTGCCAAATCTCTTTCGGAAGGCAGCTTCTCCCCGATGAGAAGTTTTCCTGAGAGAATCATGGTTTCTAATTCCTGAATAAACAGTTCCTTTAAAGATGGTGCGTTTAACTTTGAAAATTCCATTTTTAAAAACCTCCCTTGTGTTTGTGGTATAACCACGTACCAGATATAATTATATTGTAAAATCTGCTGAATTTCAAGAGAGAAATATAGATATTATAGAGAAAAAGCAGTTTAATATAGAGAAAATCTTGACGTATCGACAAAATTCATGTTAATATTTTGTCAAAGCTGTCTATGTTCCACTGGTATGACCAGAAACAGGTCATAGACAAAGTTGTAACTGTAAATTATAAAGGAGGAAAAGGATTTTGGATAAGTTTCGTGTGTTGGAAATAAAGAAGAGTGTTTTCGAAGACAATGATCATCAGGCGGATCTTTTGAGAGAAGACTTGAAAAAGGATAAGACTTTTCTGTTAAACCTGATGTCATCACCAGGTTCTGGGAAAACAACTACTTTAAGACAAACGATTCATGCCCTAAAGGATGAAATGCGTATCGGTGTCATGGAAGCAGATATTGATTCCGATGTGGACGCAGCTACCATTTCAGAAACCGGGGCGAAAGTTATTCAGCTTCATACAGGCGGTATGTGCCATTTGGATGCGGGAATGACCAAACAGGGAATCGAAGCCTTGGGCTGCGAAGATGTGGATCTTGCCATACTGGAGAATGTTGGAAATCTGGTATGTCCGGCGGAGTTTGATACCGGAGCATCCAAGAACGCTATGATTTTAAGCGTGCCGGAGGGTGATGACAAGCCTTTGAAATATCCATTGATGTTTTCTATCGTAGATGTACTGTTGGTAAACAAGATAGATGCAATGGACTTTTTTGACTTTGACTTAAAGGCATGTGAAGAGAGAGTCAAAGCATTGAATCCGAACATTAAGATTATTCCGATTTCTGCGAAGACAGGTGAAGGAATTGAAGAGTGGGCGGATTGGTTAAGAACTGAAGTAAAAAAATGGAATGATTAAGAGGAGAATGTAGTAATGGCAGAAGAGAGAGAACTGATTTTAAAGCTCGGTCAGAAGATTACAGACCGAATCGGTCACAAAGTAACCGTGGACGATCCGGAGTACTGGGGTCTTGCGGGTGTTATCACAGATGAAATGGCAGAGGTTGCCTTATCCATGAAGGTACGTGTACCAGCAACCTTGGAAACCATTGCAAAGAACTGTGGTAAGAGCGTTGAGAGAACGGAAGAATTATTAAAAGAGATGAGTGTCATTGGTTTGATTGAGTACAACTGGGAAAATCCAAGACACGAGAAACAATACATACTTCCGATGTTTGTACCGGGATGTGCAGAGTTCATGGTAATGAACAAGGCACAGGTAGAGGAACACACAGAAATTGCTGATTTCTTTGAACAGATGGCACGTTTACCGTTGGAGAAAGTAACTCCTATGGTACCTCCGGGAGGTGCAGGAATTGGTATGCATGTTATCCCGGTAGAGAAGGCTATTCCGGCAGAGCAGAAGTCTGCCAGCGTAGAGCATATTTCCCACTGGTTAAAGAAATATAAAGATAAATATGCAGTAGGTCAGTGCTCCTGCCGTACCCAGCAGAGAATTAGAGGCGAGGGTACCGGAGATATCGAGGGTGAGCTTTGTATCGGTGTAGGTGATATGGCTGACTACTTGGTAGAAACCGGAAGAGGTCGTTATATTGACTATGATGAGGTAATGGAAATTTTAGAGCGTTCCGAGAAAAACGGATATGTACATCAGATTACCAATATTGATGGTCAGAATAAAATTTTTGCAATCTGTAACTGTGCAGTTGGCGTATGTAACGCACTCCGTACCTCACAGTTATTCAATACACCAAATATGTCACGTTCCGCATACCGTGCCAGCGTACAGCCGGAGAACTGTGTAGCCTGTGGACGCTGCGTGGAGGTATGTCCTGCAGGTGCTGCAAAACTGGGACAGAAGCTCTGCACCAAGAACGGTCCAATTGAGTATCCGAAACATGAACTTCCGGATAACACCAAATGGGGACCGGAGAAATGGGATCCAGATTACCGTGACAACAATAAGATTAACTGTTATGAAACAGGTACAGCTCCATGTAAAACCGCCTGTCCGGCACACGTTCCGGTACAGGGTTACGTGAAGATGGCAGCTCAGGGAAGATATATGGATGCCTTGAAGTTAATCAAACACGAGAATCCATTCCCGGCAGTTTGCGGTGCAATCTGTAACAGAAGATGTGAGGATGCATGTACCCGTGGAACCATCGACCAGGCAGTAGCCATCGATGAAATCAAGAAATTCATTGCAGAGCAGGAATTAAACGGCGAGAACAGATACATACCGAATACTGTGAACCATGAAGGAAAACAGTTTGAAGAGAAGATGGCAATCATCGGAGCAGGTCCTTCTGGTATGTCTGCAGCTTACTATTTAAGAGAAAAAGGATATCCGGTAACAGTATTTGAAAAAGAGCAGAGAGCCGGCGGTATGTTGATGAACGGTATCCCGTCCTTCCGTTTGGAGAAGAGTGTTATCGAGGCAGAAATCGATGTACTTCGTCAGATGGGTGTAGAGTTCAAATTAGGCGTAGAGGTTGGTAAGGATGTAACCATCCAGCAGCTTCGTGACCAGGGCTACAAAGCATTTTATGTAGCAATCGGTGCTCAGGGCGGACGTAAGACAGGAGTTCCGGGAGAAGACGCAGAAGGCGTAATTACCGGTGTAGAATTCTTAAGAAAAGCAAATATCACAGAGGATGCCCATGCACTTTCCGGTGATACAGTAGTTATCGGTGGTGGTAACGTAGCTATTGACGTATCCAGAATGGCACTGCGTTCCGGTTCTTCTAAAGTATCACAGTTCTGTTTGGAGTCCCGTGACATTATGCCGGCAGCAGCAGATGAGGTGGCAGAGGCAGAAGAAGAAGGAATCGAAATCGGATGCGGCTGGGGACCAAAGGAAATCTTAACTGAGAACGGAAAAGTAAAAGCAGTGGTATTCAAGAAATGCGTATCTGTATTTGATGAGGAACATCGCTTTAATCCGCAGTATGATGAAAATGATTTGAAGACTGTAGAGTGTGAGAACGTAATCCTTTCTATCGGACAGTCCATTGAGTGGGGCAGCTTATTAGAGGGAACCAAGGTAGAATTAAACAGAAACAATACCGTAGTGGCAGATGCAGTAACCTTACAGACAGGAGAGGAAGATATCTTCGTAGGAGGAGATGTTTACACCGGACCTAGATTTGCCATTGATGCAATCGCAGCAGGTAAAGAGGCTTGTGTATCAATGCACCGCTTTGTACATAAGGGACATAGCTTAACCCTTGCACGTGACAGACGTCAGTTCATCGAGTTGAATAAAGAAAATATCGAAATCGAGACCTTTGACAATGCAAAACGTCAGGTACCGGGCAAGAAGGCAGGAGTTTCTCAGGAGACCTTCCGTGATTTAAGAAGCACCTTTACTGAGGAGCAGATTAAGACAGAGGCAGCCCGCTGCTTAGGTTGTGGAGCATCTGTTGTAGACCCGAATAAGTGTATCGGCTGTGGTGTATGTACCGTACAGTGTGAGTTTGATGCAATTCACTTGAATCGTGAGCTTCCAGAATGCAGTAATATGTGGAAATCCGAGGATAAGATGAAAGCCATCCTTCCTTATGCTGCAAAACGTAAAATTAAGATTACATTTGGCGGTAACAAAAGCAAGAAATAAGATAAATTGAGGTAAGATATGCACGAATTAGGAATTTTGGTTCACATGGCAAAAACCGTTAAGGAAATTGCTGAAGAGAACAACCTGACAGAAATCGGAGGAATTACCTTAGAAATCGGTGAGGTAAGCGGGATTGTACCGGAGTTTTTGACAGACTGCTGGGAATATTACCGGAAAAAAGAAGAAATCATGAAAAACTCCGATTTAAAGATAGAAATCATGCCGGCGGTAACCTATTGTGAAAACTGTGGAAAAACCTATCCGACGGTGGAGCACGGAAAGCAATGTCCATATTGCGAGAGCTACGAGACCTATCTTTTGGAAGGAAATGGGTGCGATATCAAAGAAATTGAGGCTTGCTAAAAGACTCAAAATGTCTTATGATAGATAAAACAAAATAAAACCGTCTTTTAGAGGACTATAAATTTTTCTGTTTCTGATTCAAACAGTAGGTTTATAGTCCTTTTTAAGTGGAAGTTATAAAGCAACAGATGTTCCAAGGAGGAATCCATGAATCAGGAGTACATGAAAGAAAAACCCATATTACCATTACTATTGTCTATGTCATTACCCATGATGATGTCCATGCTGATACAGGCTCTTTACAATATTGTGGACAGTATTTTTGTGGCGAAGCTGGGAGAGGATGCATTGACAGCAGTTTCACTGGTATATCCGTTACAAAATCTCATTACGGCACTAACGGTAGGCTTTGGAGTGGGACTGAATGCACGAATTGCATTTTTCCTTGGAGCCGGTAGGGAAAGAGAAGCCAACGTGTCCACTTCCCAGGGAGTGTTTTTGGGAACCCTTCACGGACTGGTGCTGACCGTTCTGGGATTGGTGTTTTCCCCGGTTTATCTGCGGTTGTTTACAGACAATAAGGCTGTTTTACAGGCAGGAAAAGAATATTCGTATATTATTTTTGTGATGTGTTCCTTTTTGATTGTGGCAGTAACCTTTGAGAAAATCTATCAGGCAATGGGAAATATGATACTTACCATGGCAGGAATGATGGCAGGAAGCGTGGTGAATATTATTTTGGACCCGCTGTTTATTTTCGGAACCGGCTTTTTCCCAAGGATG
>USPJ01000038.1 GCA_900556645.1 uncultured Lachnospiraceae bacterium | reverse complement strand
AAAGATTCCAAAACTCACAAGTGCTTCCCCTGGTGTCAGGAATATATTAAACACCATCGTGATCAGCAGAATCATAAAGATGGCTTTCAGTCCCTTAAAGATAAACTTCACCGGAACCGTGGAAATCAGGATCATTCCTGCAAGGAACACCGTCGCTACCGCATAACCGGCAATTGAGTGAAACAAAAATACAGAAATGATAAAAACCAGTGTCCCAAAAAGTTTTGTTCTAGGATCCAATTTGTGGATCACAGACTTCGCAGGATAGTACTGTCCAATCGTAATATCTCTAATCATTCTGGACTCCTCCTTTCAGCAAGGATGAGTTCATTTCCCGAAGTGCATGCAAAATATCCTGCTTCGCTTCTTCCACCGTTGTATCTGCTGGATCTACAGGAAGTCCTTTTTCTTTCAGGGCATGCATAATATAGGTAATCTGAGGAGCTGCCAGCCCCATCTCTTCAAGTTCTTTATAATGTGCGAATACCTTTTTCGGTATATCGTCAAAAGCAATCTTTCCGTGATTGACTACGATCAGGCGTTCCACATATTTGGCTACATCTTCCATGCTGTGTGATACCAGAATGATCGTAATGCCGCGGACTTTGTGAAGTTCTGCAATCTGATCCAGGATCTCATCTCTTCCCTTTGGATCCAGACCAGCTGTCGGCTCATCCAGAATCAGGATCTTCGGATTCATTGCCAGAACTCCGGCAATCGCAACACGCTTTTTCTGTCCTCCGGACAGATCAAATGGAGATTTTTTGAAATTTTTTTCTTTGAACCCAACCTGAAGAAGTGCTTTCTTCGCCTCTTCTTCCGCTTCTTCTCTGCTCTTTCCCTGGTTCATCGGTCCAAAGCAGACATCCGAAAGCACGTCACTTTCAAAAAGCTGATGCTCCGGGTACTGAAACACCAACCCCACTTTGTTGCGAAGGCTCCGCAAATCATAATCCTCGTCATAGATGTCCTCTCCGTTGTAATAAATCCCACCGGAAGTAGCCTTTGTCAGACCGTTAAGGTGTTGGATTAAGGTGGACTTTCCCGACCCGGTATGTCCAATGATTCCAATAAACTCACCGTCTTCTATCTTAAGATTAATATTTTTTAATGCCTGTATCTCATAGGCTGTGTCCGCACTATATACGAAATTTACTTTATCTAAAATAATTGACATCTTTTCACCTGCATTTAGAGTTTACATAACACTTCCACCAGTTCTTCTCGAGTAAGAATCCCCGCAGGAATCGGAAGTCCTGACTTTCGAAGCTCGTCTGCCAGAAGTGTAATCTGAGGTACATCCAAACGATGGGCTTTTAAGGTATCTACCTGTGAGAAAATCTCTCTTGGAGTTCCCTCCATAACAATCTCTCCTTTGTCCATCACAAATACCTTATCCGCCTCCACCACTTCTTCCATGTAATGTGTAATCAGAATAATCGTAACGCCCTTTTCCCTGTTCAGAAGATGTGCGGTTTTTAAAACCTCTTTTCTTCCGTTGGGGTCCAGCATAGCCGTAGGCTCATCCAGAATAATGCAGTCCGGTTGCATAGCCACCACTCCCGCAATGGCTACTCGTTGCTTCTGTCCGCCGGAAAGCTTATTAGGCGAATGGCTACGGAATTTTAACATTCCCACCGACTTCAGGCTTTCCTCCACCCTCTGCCAGATTTCATCCGTAGGCACTCCGATATTCTCCGGTCCGAATCCCACATCCTCTTCCACCACACTGGCGATAATCTGGTTGTCGGGATTCTGAAACACCATTCCTGCATTCTGGCGGATATCCCACAGATGTTCATCCTCAGCGGTATCCATTCCTCCAACCCACATAGTTCCCTCGGTAGGCTTTAGGATGGCATTCATATGCTTTGCCAAAGTGGACTTGCCGGAACCGTTATGACCCAGAATTGCCACAAACTGTCCCTTTTCAATGTCGATATCCACTCCTGCCAATGCGTTCTGAATAGATTCTACATTTCCCTCTTCGTCCCGATGAATATATTCGTGTATTAATCCTTTTGTCTTAATAATTCCCATAGTATCCTCTTATTTCCACTGAAGATGATGTAATTCTCCCTCCAGCTTCATATGGTCAAACTGATTCTGCCGCAATGCCTCATAGAGGACAATCGCCACAGAATTGGAAAGATTTAGTGAACGTGTCTCCCCTATCATTGGAATTCTGATACATTCCTCCGGGTGTTCAATCAGAATCTCCTCCGGTATCCCTGCACTTTCCTTTCCAAACATAATATAACAGTCCGGTTCAAAGGAAACTTCGGTATACACATGCTTCCCTTTCGTGGTTGCCATGTAAATCTTAGCATTAGGATTTTTCTGTAAGAAATCCTCATAGTTTACATAACGTTCCACTTCCAATTCTGACCAATAGTCCATTCCGGCTCTTTTAATTGCTTTTTCACTAAGGCTGAATCCCAAAGGCTCAATAAGATGCAGCTTTGTTCCTGTTGCCACACAGGTTCTTCCGATATTTCCTGTATTTGCCGGAATTTCCGGTTCAAACAACACAATATTTAACTTTGCCATATTATGCTTCCTCTCGCAAGCGGGTGATAAAACGCTCCAACCGCTCTAAAGCTTCTTTTAGATTCTCCAAAGAATATGCATAGGAAATTCTCAGGAATCCTTCCCCACATGCTCCAAATGCGGTTCCCGGAACCACCGCTACCTTTTCTTCCTGTAAAAACCGATTGGCAAATTCCTCTGAGGTCATTCCAAATTCTTTAATACAAGGGAAAATGTAAAAGGCTCCGAAAGGTTCAAAGCACTGCAGCTTCATTTCCTTAAAACGGTGTACCAGATACCTTCTTCTGGCATTATACTCTTCCCTCATCTTTGCCACATCATCATCTCCATTCCGCAATGCTGAAACAGCCGCATACTGACTGGTGGTAGGAGCACACATAATAGCAAACTGATGAATTTTCAACATCTGTGTCAAAATGTTCTCAGGTGCACAGGCATAACCCAGACGCCAGCCGGTCATGGCATAAGCTTTGGAAAATCCGTTAATCAAAACGGTACGCTCCTTCATTTCCGGCAAAGACGCTATGGTCACATGCTCTTCCAGATAAGTCAGTTCCGAGTAAATCTCGTCACTCAGCACAAAAATATCATGTTCCTTTACCACCTCTGCAATGGCTTCTAAATCCTTTCGCTCCATAATAGCTCCCGTAGGATTATTCGGAAACGGCAGTACCAAAAGCTTAGTTTTTGGTGTAATGGCTGCCTCTAACTCTTCTTTGGTCAGCCGGAACTCATTTTCTTCCTTCAATTCAATAATTACCGGGACTCCGTTTGCTAAAATAGCACACGGCTCGTAGGACACATAGCTTGGCTGTGGAATCAAGACTTCATCACCCGGATCCAGCATTGCCCGCATGGCAATGTCAATGGCTTCACTGCCTCCTACCGTTACCATGACCTCTTTCTCATAATCGTAAAAAACATCACATTTCCGATAGATATATTTTGAAATTTCCTGTTTCAATTCTTTTAATCCCGCATTTGAGGTATAGAAGGTTCTTCCCTTTTCCAGTGAAAAAATACCTTCATCCCGAATATGCCAAGGGGTATCAAAATCCGGCTCTCCCACACCTAAAGAAATGGCATCCTCCATCTCATTTACAATGTCAAAAAATTTACGGATACCGGACGGTTCTATATCAACTATTCTTTGAGATAATGGGTTTCTCATGGTATCATATGTATCCTTTCATCTTTTTTCGGTGCAGCCATAATCGTTCCGTGATCTTTATATTTTTTCAAAATAAAATTGGTCTTAGTACTTAAAACAGAATCCAGCGTAGAAAGCTTATCTGATACAAACTGTGCAATCTCACGCAAAGTTTTTCCTTCCAGAATAACCATAAAATCAAAACCGCCGGAAATCAGATATACCGCATTGACTTCAGGATAGTTATAAATGCGTTCTGCCACTTTATCAAATCCCATATCCCTCTGCGGAGTAACCCGAACCTCTATCATTGCCGTTACTTTCTCAATTCCTGTTTTATCCCAGTTAATCAAAGTATGGTAACCACAGATAATGTGCTCTGCCTCCATTGCCTCTAATTCATTTAATACGTCTGCTTCTTGAACACCTAGCATAATTGCCAGCTCATTCAAATCAACTCTGCTATTTTTTTCTATAAAAGTCAAAATCTTTTCTCGCATAATTTTCCTCCAATATTTCAATCACTTATTTTAAAACCTTATATAATTCATCCGTTTTCGGAGGCTCTAAATATCTGCATTCATCCTCATTCCACAGAATTCTGTCTTTTCCTGCTGTTGCTTTTCCGATGATTACCGCAGGGATTCCTTCCTTTTGCAATTCCATAACCAGACGATTCCCGTCCTTTGCAGCCATCAGCATGGAACCGCTGGAAATCAGCTCATAGGGACTGATTCCAAAATATTCACAAATTTCTACTGTCTCCTGTTTTAACGGAATCTTCTTCAAATCAATTTCAAGTCCGACGCCGGATGCTTCTGCCATTTCCCAAAGAGCTCCAAAAATTCCACCCTCTGTCACATCATGCATTGCCGCGACGCCAGACTTAACGGCGGTAGCGGCCTCCGGCAATACGGACAGATACCGGTCCAGTCCTTTCGCCGCTTCTAAAAACGGCTTTGTGTATCTGGTACTCAGTTCCTGTTCTTTTTCCTTTGCCAATATGGCAGTTCCTTCTATTCCTATCCACTTAGTTACCAGAATATCCATATCCGGCAATACATCTGCAGTGGAAATCAATCTACCTTCCTTTGCTTTTCCCACACCAGTGACCGAAACCACAATCTGGCTCACCACCCGGGTAACCTCCGTGTGTCCGCCCATAACCTGAATTCGGTTCTTTTCACAGGCAGACTCCACCTGTGCCATCACATGCTTCAATTCTTCTTCTGTGGCATCCTCCGGCAAAAGCATAGTCAACATAATTCCTATCGGTTCTGCTCCTGCACTGGCCAAATCATTCACTGTAATCTGAACAGCCAAATCTCCTATATCCTTTGCAGTTCCTGTAATGGGGTCTGTGGAGATTACAAAAATCTCGCCACTGTCAAGCTGCATTGCTGCACAGTCTTCCCCCACTCCTGCTCCCAGAAGTACTTCTTCTCTCTTCGTATGCAGTTGTTTGAAAACAGAACGCTTTAATACGCTTTCCGGCAACTTTCCAACCTTCATAGTTTCCTCATTTTTTTTGCTTAACATCATTTATAATCAAGGCTGCCTCAATTCTGAGACAGCCTTCGTCTTCTACCAAAATCCTACGGTGTTCTGAGCATATCAGCTTTTCCCGGCGTCTGTGTCTGCGTTTCTGTCTGCGGCTCTACTGCCTGAGCAGCCTCCTGAGCTGCCCTTGCTGCTGCTTCTGCCGCCGCCTGTGCCTGTGCCGCAGCAATGGCATCATCGCAATTTGCTGCTGCCGCTGCCGAAATGGTTGCCTCATCCTGTGTTGCAATAGCATTGTTGATTGCCGCCACTGCATTGGCATTTCCTGACATGGTTCCTACTAATACAATCTTTGGAGATGCCTGATAAGTAGAGCTGTTAAATTCTTCTCTGCTCTTTTCCTCACCATTTACTAAGACAATTTTCCATAGTTTCGCCTTCTTACCGGTATGTGCCTGCTGACTGGTAGTAATGGTTCCAATTGGCAGACTTCCATCTGCAACATACTGTACTCCCGGATCTGTCTGGCTGATAGTTTCACTGACAAATTTTACTTCTCTGCCTGCTTCTCTGGTCTCTTTTCCGTAAATATTAAAGTGAATGATGCCTCCGTCTGTATATCCTTCGATATAAATCGGGGTCTCTGTAGTATTCTTAAATTTTAAATCCTTATATTCTCCTGAAATTGCTGCATCCATAGACGGCTCCACATAATTTACAATCATGGAATGGGCATATCTTTCCGTAATACCCAGCTCTGCACGGATTGCCGCATTATAGAGGGTGGTGGAAACCTGACAGATACCTCCACCGTAGGTCTCTACGGTTGTACCATTCTCATAGGAACCTGCCAGAGCATATCCGTTTTCTTCATTAAACGGTGTCACTGCATCATGCACAGAAAACTCGTCTCCCGGATAAAGGATGGTTCCGTTAATCTTTGCCGCACCGTTCTTTACATTCTTAGCACGTCCCGCTGCCGAGGAGCTGAAATCCGTACTGTAAGCACCCAGTAAATCCTGTACCTGTGCCAATTCTTCTTCCGTGCCTCTTGGTTCTACAATCTTTGCTTCCAGGGCAATGGTCGTTTCTTTTCCATCCCACTCCTGATTCATATAGTTTTTAATTGCGGTTACGGATTCATCAATCTTAATCTTGATTCCGTCATGTCCCTCTACATAGACAAATCTTCCGTTTTCACGGGTTAATCCATTGTCCTCTGCATCCTGATTCAGATTGCTCTCATTTTCTTTTAAGAGAGATTTTACCTTACTCTTATCTATATCATAGGAAATGGAAAATACCTTATCTCCCTTTTCCAAATCTTTTTTCTCTTTGTATCTGGTAATCAGATTGCCGGTTCTTCCCAAATTCAGTGCTTTCTCGGCAATCTCTTTATTGCCCCACTTCACGCCCAAATCCTTAGCTGTTACGTCAATGCTGTTTCCGTCAGCCTCCAATTTAACCGGCATATCTTCCAGTTTTTCCACATATTCTTCTACTGCTTTTGATGCTTCCTCCGCAGTCATTCCTCCTACGGAAATATCTCCTATATAAACGCGGTCCGGTATTACAAGCTTCTCCTCCTCTTCTGCTTTTACATTTACGGTAATAATTGCTCCCGCTACCAGTACTACTGCTGCAATTCCCACCGCAAATATCGACCATCGTTTCTTCATATTTTTCATTCTAATATCCTTTCCTATGCCATTCCAATGGTATCATGTCCAGCAACATTATACATTTTACCATAAAAATACGGTTTTTCAAGATGCAGCCTGCCCAATAAATTTGACACGCCAACTTCCTTTTAGTATATTATGTCCTAGAAGGCAGCCAACACAAGAGAAAGAATCATTGCTGCAACTAAAATGATGACAATAACACCTGCAAAGACTCTCTTTTTCTTAGAATTACGGTAATCCATATTTTTCACCTCACTTATATAATATAGAAAGGAGCATTACACTTATGCTGTTCCCCTGCTTGACAATATTTATGGTTTTTATCTTATATTACGCTTTCCGAAGACGTCAGATTGAACGTCGGGAAACAGAACGTGAAACGGAATTCTGGTCCCGGGAAAACCGTGCTTTAAATACCAGAAGTAAAGACCTCTCAAATCTGGAGTATATCACTGTTCCTCTGGAAACCTTCCCCATGGGACTTCATTCCGAAGAAGACCTGCTTCCTTTTGAAGAAAAGCTTCAACAGCTATCTTCGGAAAAAATCTATAATCTTACCGGAATCTCCAATACGGATCTGATGCTTACCTATGGTGCCGGTAATCTGGATACCTTAAGCTCCTATGACGAAAACTATACCCAACTGGTTCGCACCATTGCCGATTACGGCGAAGCTTTGGCTTCCCATTCTTATACCGAGGACGCCATTACTGTTCTGGAGTATGGCATCAAAATCTGCAGTGATGTTACTTCCAATTATACTTTACTGGCTTCTCTTTATCAGGAAAAGGGAGAAGGACGTAAAATCCGTTCCCTGATAGAAACTGCAAAAATCTTAAACTCTCTTTCCAAGGATGTTATCTTGGAAAAACTGGAAGAATTAAATTCCCAGCCTTAATCTTTTGGGATTCTTCCGTATGTTGAAATAATCTTATCCACCTGCCTGGATGCCTCATTTCTGGTAAGGGTTTCCCACGGCAGGTTAAGGTCTATTTTATGATACTCTGCCAGTTCTTTCAAGTGCTTTTTTTGACGCATTGTGGCAGGTGTCTGTTTCTTTGCTTTGTATAAAAGAGGCTTTGGTTCAAAAACATCTGGCTGTTTCTTTTCAAACTCCTGTTCCAGTTTTTCATAGAGCCGTTGTGTAGCCTTCACATCCTCCAATGCTCTATG
>USPJ01000037.1 GCA_900556645.1 uncultured Lachnospiraceae bacterium | reverse complement strand
CATGAACCTCTTTTATGGGAATTATCCCTAGAATTTTACAGGACAGTACATAACTCTTTTCCTCCTGACTTTCTTGGAGGGATGGTATATTATTGTTCAGCATCAGAGAAACCAGAGTCGTCTCCTGTTCTCCTGCCTCTACCCTTTCATAAGTCAGCGGTATCCCGGAATCTATCTTCAGTTCTTCTCCTTCCCGCAGCATTACTTCATTTGGAATCTTATTCATCATGGAAAGATAGCCCATACATAGTATGCAGACCAACATCCCCGCACAAATTCTTTTTTTCATCAATTTTCACACTTCCTTTATCTATCTGAAATTCCCCAAAAGGAATTTTACGCAAAACAAAAAAGAGGCTTCTACGCCTCTTTTAGTATGTGAATATCCTACATTTTCAAACTAGGAGTTTTTGGTTTTTGCCGCAAGATTTTTCATTTCCCGTGCATTTTCCAAAACAGTCTCTGTAATTGTGACACCACCCAACATTCTTGCCAATTCTTCTACACTTTCTTCCTCTTTCATTTTGACAATTCTTGAATGAGTAGCTCCGCCTTCCACCTGTTTTTCAATTAAAAAATGGGTATCTGCCATTGCTGCAATCTGTGGCAAATGGGTAATACAGATGACCTGATGGTTTCGTCCGATTAAATTCATTTTTTCCGAAACCTTCTGTGCCGTCCTTCCGCTGATTCCCGTATCAATCTCATCAAAAATCAGGGTGTCTATCTCATCATTTTCTGCCAGAACCGTCTTTAACGCCAGCATAATTCGTGAAATTTCTCCTCCTGACGCAATACTTCCCAAGGGTTTTACCTCTTCTCCCGGATTGGTAGAAATCAAAAACTGTGCATCATCAGTTCCGTTTGCTGTAAAATGAGCCAGTTTTTCAAAACGCATTTCAAAACGGACAGTCTCAAAATTCAATTCCTTTAAATGTTCCTCCACCAATGCGGTCAGCTCTTTTGCATATTTTTTACGCATTTCGGACAATTTATTACTATATAACTCCAGTTCCTCTTTGAGAACCTTTTCTCTCTCTTTTAACCCCAGCAGATACGCATCATAGTCCTGCAGTTCCTGTACTCTGGTTTCTTTCTCCTCTTTTACCTCCAGAATCTTTTCAATGGTATTTCCGTACTTGGATTTTAAATGATTGATTTCATCCAAACGCTTTTCTGTCTCGTAAAAGCTCTCCTCTGCAAATTCACTTTCTCCCATGTAATCTGCCAGCTCACGGTTAAAATCATTTAAAAGATTGTCAATCTCTGCTAACTGTTCCTCCAATTCCTGTAAACGCTCATCATATCCGCTGACGGTGGACAATTCCCGTACCGCTCTTCCCAGTTGTTCCGTAGCACTGTCCCCTTCTCCTGCGGTCTGTTGGTGTGCCATCATACAGGAGTCCATGATTTTCTTATGGTTCACTAATTTCTGATATTGCTCTTCTAATTCCGAATCTTCTCCGATTTTCAGGTTTGCCCCTTCTATTTCCTGCAATTCAAATTCCAAAAAAGACAGTTCCCGTTTCTGCTGTTCCTCATCCAAGTCCTTTTCTTCCAATTCTCTCAGAACTGCCATATAGGCTTCATAAGAAGACTTCACCGCCGCTTTCAGCTCTCCGATATCCTCCTTGGCATATTCATCCAAAAGTGCCAGCTGATGCTTTTTCTGGGTCAGGGACTGATGTTCATGTTGCCCGTGAATATCAATCAGCAGCTCGGATACCTCCCTTAGCTTTGCCGCAGACACACTTTCGGAATTGATTTTTGCAATACTTCTGCCGCCGGAAATTTTACGGCTCATAATCACAAGTCCGTCCTCCGGATAGATATCCAATGCCTTTAGTTTTTCCGTTTTTTCTTCCCCGGTTACTTCAAACACCAATTCTGCCAAGGCAAAATCCGCATTTTCTTTTATCATTTCTTTTGGTACTTTTTCGCCAAGTGCCATTCCGATTGACCCGATAATTAAGGATTTTCCCGCACCGGTCTCCCCGGTAAGGATATTGAGTCCCTGCTCAAAATCCACCTCTAATTCATCAATCAGGGCTAAATTTTTCACGTGTAGATTCCGTAACATTCCTTCTCCTATTCTCCTAAGATTCTGCGAAGCCGCTCCATGAGATTTACATTATCTTCCACGGAACGCACCGCACACATAATAGTATCATCCCCTGCTATGGTTCCCACAATTTCATGGAAATTCATGGCATCCAAAGCTGCCGCCACTGCCATTGCCATACCGGCCACTGTACGAATGACCAAAATGTTCTGTGCCATGTCCATGGATGCAAAACCATCCCGCAGCACACGAATATACTTTTCCGCAAGATTTCCATCGGTTTCCGTCAGAGGTACATATTTTTGTTTTCCATTGCTCATGGCAACCTTTATCAGACGAAGCTCCCGTATATCTCTGGAAACCGTTGCCTGAGTTACCTGATAACCCTCCTGCTCCAATTTTTCAGACAGTTCTTCCTGGGTTTCAATGTCATTTTTACTGATTATCTCTAAAATTTTTGCATGTCTTTTTGACTTCATGGATTCTCCTCTCACCGTATCTATAAATAAGTTTGCATCTTTTTACTTAAAATCTCAAGAAAACTGAGCTTACTAAGTTTTAAAATATTGGTGGCACTCTTTGCCTTTCGTACAATAATCTTATCTCCCACTCCCAGCCTTATGGTATAGTCACCGTCAAAGCTGACTTCCGCCGTTTCATTTTCCTCGTTTCTGGCTCCAATCTCAATCTCCACACAATCCTCCGCACTGAGTACAATGCTTTTGGAATTCAGGTTATGAGGATTGATAGGGGTTACCAGCATAAGCTCTGCCTTAGGGTCCACAATCGGTCCCCCCGCAGACATATTATAGGCAGTGGAGCCGTTGGGTGTTGCCACAATGATTCCGTCTGCCGTGTAAGTATTCAGGTATTCTCCGTTTACCTTTAAAATAATATTTTTTATGGAAAACTGGTGGCTTCTGTGTATGATAATATCGTTAAAAGCCACCTGACTCTCCAACTTTTCCCCATTTACAACACAGTATCCTTCCAGCATCATCCGCTGTTCCACCATGAAATGATTCTGCATCATTTCATCGATGGCTCCGTATACAGTATTCTCCTCCAATTCACAGAGGTAACCCAAAGTTCCCAGATTCACTCCGATAAGAGGAATATTTCTGTCATGTAAATCTCTGGCTATTACCCGGGGATTGATACACTCCCGGTTTTCCTTGCTGCCACTGCTGTAATAACAGCTACAGCTTCCACCTTTTTTTTCAATGTACTCTTTAAGCTTTTTGGTTAGTGCTTTTTCCGCATCCTTATGCGTGTTTGTAATAATAAAAAAATGTTCCATGACTAATCCAACTCTCCGTGTGCCGCCGATACTACCTCGTTGACATCTATATTTTCTTCCTTCCGGCCGCCTTTACAGATATGTACCAGATATTCGATATTTCCCTCCGGTCCTTTAATCGGCGAATACTCCAGATGAAGAATGGAAAATCCCAATTCTCTTGCATCTGTAATTACCTTTTCAATAACTTCCCTGTGTACTGCCGGATCTCTGACAACACCTTTTTTTCCTACTTTTTCTCTTCCTGCCTCAAACTGGGGCTTTATAAGACAAACCATCTCGCCCTCATCCCTCAGCAATTCCTTAGCTGCCGGAAGAACCTTAGCCAGCGAAATAAAGGACACATCCACCGAAGCAAAATCCAGTACATCTGCAATATCCTCCGGTGTCACATAGCGGATATTTGTCTTTTCCATACAGACTACCCGCTCATCGGTCCGCAGCTTCCATGCAAACTGACCGTATCCCACATCCACTGCATAGACCTTTTTTGCCCCGTTTTGCAGCATACAGTCTGTGAAACCTCCGGTGGAAGCTCCAATGTCCATACAGATTTTATCTTCCAATGATATTCCAAAATGAGTCATGGCTTTTTCCAGCTTTAAGCCGCCACGGCTGACATATTTCAATGTGTTTCCTTTGATTTCGATGTCGGCATCCTCTGGAATATTCGTTCCTGCCTTATCCTCTCTCTGATTGTTGACAAATACATTTCCTTCCATAATCATGGTCTTAGCTTTTTCTCTGGAAGGTGCCAAACCTTTCTTTACCAATAAAACGTCTAATCGTTCTTTCATTTGATCCCCACATATTCTGCAATTATTTTTTCTGTCACCGATTCCGCATCAATTCCCACCTCATGGTAAAGAATATCTACTTTTCCGTGTTCCACATATTCATCGGAGATTGCCACCGTCAGCAACCGGATGTCATAACCGCATTCCTGCACATATTCCATCACCTGTTCTCCGAAGCCTCCGCTTTTCACATTCTCCTCCATAGTTACCAACAGCTTATGCTCCGTAACCGCCACATCCAAGGCTTCTGTGTCAATAGGTTTTGCAAATCTGGCATTGATAATGGAACAGTGATAACCTCTCTCTTTTAAACGTTCACGAACCTGAACCGCTGTCTTTACCATACTTCCGAAGGCAAACAGGCAGATTCCCTCTTCATCATAGAGAATCTCACTTTTTCCGTAACAAATCGGTGCCCTCATTTTCTCCAATCCGTCATAGGCTTCGCCTCTGGGATAACGGATGGCAATCGGTCCTGAATAATCAATGGCAAATTTCAACATATCGGAAAATTCCCATTTGTTTTTTGGTGCCATAAGGGTCATATTGGGAATACTGCACAAATAGGAAATATCAAAAATTCCCTGATGGGTCTCTCCGTCACTTCCCACAAGACCTGCCCGGTCGATGGCAAAAACCACATGAAGATTCTGAATGCAGACATCATGCAATATCTGGTCATAGGCTCTCTGCAAAAAAGAAGAATACACTGCCACCACCGGAATCAAGCCCCCGGCTGCCAGTCCCCCGGCAAAGGTTACCCCATGTTCCTCGGCAATTCCCACATCAAAGAAACGCTCCGGAAACATATTGTGGAATCGCTTCAACCCAGTTCCTGTTTCCATCGCCGCTGTAATAGCAACCACTTTCTCGTTGCGGTCACCCATTTTTCGCATAACCGTAGAAAAAATATCTGTATAATCTGCTTTTTGCTTTTTATTTTTCGGAAGTCCCGTTGTAATCTCAAAAGGCTCCGCTCCATGGAATCTGGCAGGATGACGCTCCGCCGGTCCGTAGCCTTTGCCCTTTTTGGTAAGACAATGCACCAGAACCGGTCCCTCTACTCTGGCTGCTTCTTTAAATACCTTTACCATGTCTGCTATATCATGACCATCAATGGGACCCAGATAGGTAACTCCCATATTTTCATAAATCATACCCGGAATAATCAACTGTTTAATACTGCTCTTGGTTTTCCGCACCCGCTCCACCATTCGCTCGCCGTAAACCGGAATTTTACTCAAGGACTGGGCTACTCCTTCTTTCAGTTCATGGTAAGATTCCGCAGTTCTGAGACTATTCAGATGATTAGACAGTCCCCCCACGTTCTCCGATATAGACATATTGTTATCGTTTAATACAATAATAAAGTTTTTCTTGATTTCCGCTGCGTTGTTCAATGCCTCAAAGGCCATTCCTCCTGTTAATGCACCGTCGCCGATAACGGAAATTACTTTATAATCCTCTTCCTTTAAGTCTCTTGCATAGGCGTAACCCAAACCTGCGGAAATAGAGGTAGAACTGTGTCCTGTTCCAAAAGCATCGCAACGACTCTCTCCCGGCTTCGGGAAACCGCTCATTCCTCCGTATTTACGAAGCTCATCAAATCCCGCTTTTCTTCCGGTAAGTATCTTATGGGTATAGGACTGGTGCCCCACATCCCAGATAATCTTATCCTTTGGCAATTCAAATGCCAGATGAAGTGCCATGGTAAGCTCCACCACACCCAGATTGGATGCAAGATGACCTCCTGTTTCTGAAATTTTCTCAATCAAAAATTCCCTGATTTCTTCCGCCAGCACCTCCAGTTCCTGAGGTGACAGCTTTTTGATGTCATTTTCCTTTTTTATCTTTTCTAAAATCATGCGACTAAGCACCTCTATTTTTTCCGTTCAATCAATTCTTTTATTAATTCAATTAAAAACGGATTCTCATACGGCAATTTTTGCAAATCTTCCATTGCCGACTCCGATATTTTTTTCACATCTTCTTTGGACTTTTCCAGTCCTTCAAATGCCACATAGGTATTCTTTCCGTTTTTCTCGTCAGAACCCACCGGCTTTCCCAATTCCTCCGTGGTACTGGTGATGTCCAAGATATCATCCTGTATCTGGAATGCCAGTCCGATTTTTCCCGCTGCTTTTTCCACAAGATTCTGTTCTTCCTTATTGGCTCCTGCCAGAATTGCTCCGATTACCATTGCGGATTCCAAAAGAGCAGAGGTCTTATGCAGATGGATAAAATCCAGCTTTTCTTTGTCGATGACCGTTCCCTCTGATTCCACATCCACAACCTGTCCGCCAATCATTCCATAGATACCGGCTTTCCTTGCCAGCACCAGCATTGCCTGTCCCACAGCCGGATTCTCCGGTTCCAACTGGAATGCTCCTGATGCTGTCTCAAAGGCATAATTCAGCAAAGCATCCCCTGCTAAGATTCCCATTGCCTCACCATAGACGATATGGGTGGTTTTTCTTCCCCGGCGATACTCATCATTGTCCATTGCCGGTAAATCATCGTGCACCAGCGAATAGGTGTGAATCATCTCAATGGCTGCCATAAATGGATAAATCGTCTTTGAAGTTCCTCCAAAAAGACGGTAGGTCTCCAGCATCAGCATGGGACGCAGCCGTTTTCCTCCGGCAAGTATGCTATAATTCATTGCCTTCATAATGGTTTTCTGGTAACCTTCCTCTTTCGGCAGATACTCTTTTATAATTTTTTCTATCTCTTCTGCTCTTCTTCCAATCTCCCTATTCATATTGTGTTCTCCTAAAATTCTTCCAATTCTCCCTGAGCATTCATTTTCAGCAATTTCTTCTCCACGGTATCTATCTTATCGTTGCACTTTTTCAATGCTTTCATCCCACTTTCATAAAGGGAAAAGGATTCCTCCAAGGAAATCTCATTATCCTGCATCTTCTCTATAATCTCTTCCACCTGTGTAAACAGTGTCTCCAATTCCATCTCAATTCTCCTTTACCGCCGTGACTTCCGCCTCTATGGTTCCGTCCGTCACATGAATCTGAAGGGTTTCTCCTGTTTTTACATCCTCGGTCTTTCGGATGTTTTTTCCCTGACGGTTTCGCACTACGGAATATCCCTGACTCAGCTTTTTCGCCGGAGAAAGTCCGTCCAAAGCTCCTGCTAACAGTTCCATCCTATGCTGATTCTCTCTAAGCGTCCTCTGCATCAACTGCCCTAAACGCTCCTCCAAATCCATGGCATACTGCCGCTTGGAATTTATCTGATTCTCCAGGCTTAACAACTGTAACTGTTTTGCCAGATACTCTTCCTTTTGCTTCGCCCGCTCCAATCTCGCTTCCATTCTGCGGTTCATCTGCATTTTCTCATGTGCCAGTTTTTCATAAAAGCTCTGGATATCAAAAACTGCCAACTCTGCCGCTGCCGACGGTGTAGGTGCCCTCAAATCTGCCACAAAGTCTGCAATGGTGGTATCCGTTTCGTGTCCCACTGCGGAAATCACCGGAATGCTGCATTCAAAAATAGCCCGGGCAACCGCTTCTTCATTAAAGGCCCATAAATCTTCAATGGAACCTCCGCCTCTTCCCACAATCAAGGTGTCAATGTCATGGAATGTCTCGTTTATCCTATCCAAAGCAGAAGCAATATCTGCCGCCGCATCCGGTCCCTGAACAAGCACCGGAAATATCAGAATGTCAACAAGGCTTGTCCTGCCTTTGATAATTTTCAGAATATCCTGGAGTGCTGCACCGGTTTCCGAAGTTACAATTCCTATCTTCCGCGGAAAGGCCGGAATCGGTTTCTTGTGTTCCTGAGCAAAAAGTCCCTCGGCATCGAGTTTCTTTTTTAACAACTCAAAAGCCGCCGCAAGATCACCTTCTCCGCAGGATTCTATGCTTCGAACAAACAGCGTATATGTTCCACCTTTTTTATAAACGTTTATATATCCGTTAATGATTACTTTCAGCCCGTCATACAATTTAATCCGGAGATTTTTCACATAACTTACCGGGAAAAAACAGTTGATTTTGCTGTTTTCGTCCGCAATCGAAAAATACACATGTCCGGTGCTGTGGTATTTGAGG
>USPJ01000036.1 GCA_900556645.1 uncultured Lachnospiraceae bacterium | reverse complement strand
ACAGTAAAAGAACCCGTCAACGGACAGAATATCATGACCACCATAGATGTGAATATACAGTCGGTTGTGGAGGAAAAGATAGAAGAATTTAACGAGGCGTACAGGGATGCGGCTTATGAAGGTGCCGGAAGCAAGAATACTGGAGTTATTGTAATGAATCCACAAAATGGAGAGATTCTTGCCATGGCAAATTATCCTACCTTTGATTTGAACAATCCAAGGGATTTAAGTGCTTCTTATAGCCAGGAAGAAATAGATGCAATGAGCGAAGAGGAGCAGTTGGATGCCCTCAATGACATTTGGGAAAATTTCTGTATTACCTACACATACGAACCGGGTTCTACCGTAAAACCTCTTACGGTAGCCACCGGTTTGGAAACCGGAACCTTATCGGGAGAAGAGAGTTATTACTGTGACGGTTATGAGTGGGTAGGCGGACATCAGATACACTGTGTAAACAGAAACGGTCACGGACAGTTGACCATAGAACAGGCAATTATGGCATCCTGCAACGATGCATTAATGCAGATGTCTTATTCCATTCAGAAAGAAAATCTGATTGATTATCAGAAGATATTCGGTTTTGGACAAAAAACAAATATTGATTTACCGGGGGAGGCCAGAACCGACACCCTGGTATATACTTTAGATACCATGGATGATGCTTCTTTAGCCACTAACTCCTTTGGTCAGAACTTCAATGTCACCATGGTACAGATGGCAAGTGCCTTCTCCTCCTTAATCAATGGGGGTGATTATTATCAGCCCCATATGGTAAAAAAAATCATGGACGAAAATGGAAACGTCATGGAAGATATACAGGGAACGGTATTAAAGCAGACCGTTTCAAAGGAAACCAGTGACCAGGTAAAGGAATATCTTTATAAGACGGTTTCCGACCCTGCAGGAACCGGAAAAACAGCCAAGGTTGCCGGTTATTCCATGGGTGGAAAGACAGGTACGGCACAGAAGCAGCCCCGAGAGGAACGAAAATATCTCGTATCCTTTATCGGCTATGCACCGCAGGATAACCCACAGGTTTTAATTTATGTGGTTGTGGATGAGCCGAATGCTTTGGATCAGGCACACAGCTCTTTTGCACAGAATATTGCAAGAGAGATTATGGAAGAGATACTTCCGTATCTGGGAATTTACCCGGATGAAGAATACGATCCGGCAGGCGTGGTGGATTTGGACATTATGGGAAATCCAACCTAAGGCTTGTGATATTTAGGAATCGTCACATAACCTCGTAAAAGTTGTAATAGATTATACTAACTTCTTTTATGAGGTTTTCTTATGCATCGGAATAAAACAGCTTATCGAAAGAAAATCATGGTGTTTATGATTGTAGTTGTGGCAATCGTGTTGTTTTTGATTGGAAGACTGGTCTATCTTATGATTTTCTGCTCCGAATATTATGGGAGAAAAGCGGAAGACCTTCACGAAAGAGAAAGAGATATCAAAGCTGCAAGGGGAGAAATCATAGACAGAAACGGCGTGGTACTGGCGGAGAACAAAACGGTCTGTACCATTTCGGTAATACATAGTCAGGTAAAGGAGCCGGAACTGGTAATTCTCATGCTGGCGAAGGAATTGGAGATGGACGAGGCAGAGGTTCGGAAACGGGTGGAAAAGGTTTCCTCCATAGAACGAATCAAGACAAACGTGGATAAAAAGACGGGAGACGCCATCAGAGCCTACGGTTATGCAGGAGTAAAAATAGATGAAGATTATAAACGTTACTATCCCTATGATACCCTTGCCTCCAAAGTGTTGGGATTTACCGGAGGGGACAATCAGGGAATCGTCGGTTTGGAAGTAAAATATGACAAGTATTTACAAGGGGAAAACGGAAAGATTCTGACACTGACGGATGCCAGAGGTGTGGAGATTGAAAATGCAGGGGAGCGGCGGCAGGAACCGGTGGACGGCAATGATTTGCACATCAGTCTGGATTACAATATCCAGATGTATGCGGAGCAGGCGGCGAAAAAAGCCATGGAAGAGCATGGGGCAGAACGGGTTTCCGTGTTGATGATGAATCCACAGAACGGAGAAATCCTTGCCATGGTCAATGTGCCAGAATTTAATCTGAATGAACCTTTTACCATTAACGGGGAGGTACAGACCAATCAGGATAAATTGAACACCATGTGGCGAAACGCCTGTATCAATGATACCTATGAGCCGGGTTCTACCTTTAAGATTATTACAGCCTCCGCAGCATTAGAAGAAGGAGTGGTAACCCTTGAAGATAAATTCAACTGTCCGGGATATAAGATTGTGGAGGACAGGAAAATCCGGTGTGCCAAGGTGGGCGGACACGGACAGGAAGATTTTACCCAAGGTATCATGAATTCCTGCAATCCGGTGTTCATTGAATTGGGACTGCGGCTGGGAAGTGAGAAATATTACTCTTATTTCAAAAAATTTGGTCTGCTGCAAAAAACAAATGTAGATTTGCCCGGAGAAGCGGCTACAATTATGCATAATCCTAAGAACATCGGGCAGGTGGAGCTGGCAACCATTTCCTTTGGTCAGTCCTTTCAGATTACGCCAATTCAGCTGGCAACCACGGTTTCTTCCATCATCAACGGCGGAAATCGTATTACACCTCATCTGGGGTTATATGTAACTGACGAAGAGGGAAAGACGGCAAAAACCTTTCAATATGAGACTCAGGAAGGAATTGTTAGCGAGAAAACCAGTGAAACCATGAAAATGCTGTTGGAAAAGGTGGTCAGTGAGGGCGGAGGAAAAAATGCAGCCATAGAAGGCTTTTCTATCGGTGGGAAGACAGCAACCTCCCAGACACTGCCCCGAAGTGCCAACAAATATATCTCTTCTTTCTTGGGATTTGCACCGGCAGATGACCCACAGGTACTGGCGTTGGTTATTATCCATGATCCGAAGGGTGTCTACTATGGCGGAACCATTGCGGCACCGGTGGTAAGAGATATTTTTGAAAATGTTCTGCCATATCTTGGAATCGAGGGAAAATAAGGGCTGGAAAGCCCATAAAAAAACGTGGATATCTTGCACATTGCAGGAAAATAACGTATACTAGATAAGTTAGAGAAAACAAAAATAATCAGCAGGGCTGAGAAAATACATGAGGTGGAAAATATGTCGTATCAAGTAGTTATTCCGGTAATTATAGCTTTTGTTATCAGTGCGGTGTTAGGACCCATTGTCATTCCGTTTTTGCGGAGACTGAAAGTAGGACAGACGGAGAGAGAGGAATTGAAATCCCATCTGAAAAAAGCGGGAACACCCACTATGGGAGGAATTATCATATTGGCAAGTGTGATTGTCACATCGTTGCTGTATATGAAAGATTATCCTAAAATTATTCCGATTTTATTTGTAACGGTGGGCTTTGGCATTGTAGGATTTCTGGATGATTACCTGAAGGTGGTGCTGAAACGCTCCGACGGACTTTTGGCATGGCAGAAAATGCTTTGTCAGATTGTGATTACGGCAATTTTTGTGTTTTACATTATCAATTATACAGATGTTTCCTTGACGATGCTGATTCCGTTTTCAGGAGGAAAATACCTGAATCTGGGATGGCTGGCAATACCGGTAATGTTCCTTGCGGTAATCGGAACGGTAAACGGGGTAAACTTTACCGATGGACTGGACGGTCTTGCCTCCAGTGTTACGGTTTTGGTGGCTACCTTCTTTTCCGTGGTGGCAGTGGGAACCGGAAGCGGAATTGAACCGATTACCTGTGCGGTGGTAGGAGCATTGTTGGGATTTTTATTGTTCAATGTGTATCCGGCAAGGGTGTTTATGGGAGATACCGGTTCTCTGGCACTGGGAGGATTTGTTGCGGCAAGTGCTTATATGATGCAGATGCCGATTTTTATACTGATTGTAGGATTGATTTACTGGATTGAAATTTTATCGGTTATGATACAGGTTACCTATTTCAAAAAGACGGGCGGAAAGAGAATCTTCAAGATGGCTCCGATACATCATCACTTTGAACTTTGTGGATGGTCAGAGACCAGGGTGGTGGCAGTATTTTCTATTGCCACGGCAATCCTCTGTCTGATAGGTTTGCTTGCACTTTAGGAGGATGAATGAGATGGAGTTAAAGGGGAAAAGAGCTTTGGTCATCGGTGCCGGAAAAAGCGGAATCGCCGGAGGAAAGCTGTTAAAAGATAAGGGAGCCGTCGTGACACTATACGACGGCAATGAGAAGCTCTCAGCGGAAAAGTTAAAAGAGCAGGTACCGTATCTGGTGGACTGTGAGATTGTTATAGGAGAATGGAAAGAGGAACTTTTGAAAGGTACGGATGTGGCGGTTATCAGTCCCGGCGTACCTACGGATTTGCCTTTTGTAAAGCAGATAGAAGAAGCGGGGATTCCGCTGTGGGGTGAGATTGAGTTGGCATATAGAGTGGCAAAGGGACATTTGCTTGCCATTACGGGAACCAACGGCAAAACCACAACCACAGCCCTTCTGGGTGAGATTATGCAGGCATACTGCAAAGATGTCCGGGTGGTTGGAAACATCGGAACACCGTATACGGAGCTGGCAGCAGATACCACGGAAGAAAGTGTTACCGTGGCAGAGATTTCCAGTTTTCAGTTGGAGACGGCAGATACCTTTCATCCACAGATTTGTGCCATTTTGAATATCACGCCGGATCATCTGAACCGTCATGGAACCATGGAAAATTATATCCGAATAAAGGAAAGTATTACTAAGAATCTGGAAAAAGATGAGACCTGTGTGCTGAATTATGAGGATTGTGTACTGCGGGAGTTTGGGAAAGATTTACATAATAATGTAATCTTTTTCAGCAGCAAGCGACCTTTAGAAAAGGGATTGTATTATGAGGACGGCAGTATCTATTATGCCAAAGAAGAGGGAATCGAAGAAGTAATAGCGGTTTCTGAACTGAATATTCTGGGATTGCATAACTATGAGAATGTGATGGCGGCAGTTGCCATGGCGGAAAGTTACGGAGTCCCAATGGAAGTAATTCGGGAAACATTACGTTCTTTCAAAGCGGTGGAACACCGGATTGAGTACGTGACAGAAAAACGGGGAGTCAGATTTTATAATGATTCCAAGGGAACCAACACAGATGCGGCAATTCAGGGAATACGGGCAATGACGGCACCGACCCTTTTAATCGGCGGTGGTTATGACAAACAGGTTGCCTTTGATACATGGATTGAGGCTTTTGACAATAAAGTGAAAAAGCTGGTTTTAATTGGACAGACGAGGGAGAAGATTGCGGATTGTGCCAGAAGCCATGGCTTTTCCGATATCCAACTGGCGGACAGCTTAGAGGAGGCAATCGATATCTGCTATGCCAACGCTGAAGCAGGAGATGCGGTTTTGCTTTCACCGGCATGTGCCAGCTGGGGGATGTTTGACAATTATGAACAGCGTGGGGATTTGTTCAAGGAATATGTAAGAAGCTTAAAGGAGTAATGCATGGGCAAAAAGCGGGAGCGAGGAAAGAGTACAACTTTAAGATATTTTGATTACAGTCTGCTGTTTATTATTATTTTTCTGGTCTGTTTTGGTCTGGTTATGCTGTATTCTACCAGTTCCTATGACGGTCAGGTAAAATTCGGAGACAGTGCCTATTATGTAAAAAAACAGGTTTTTGCCACAAGTCTGGGATTTATGGCAATGTATATTATTTCAAGGATTGATTACCATGTTTGGATGAAATTCGCAGGGCTGGCTTACTTTGGAGCCTTGCTCATCTGTACAGCGGTTATTTTTATCGGTCAGGAATATAATGGACAGAAGAGATGGCTGAAAATCGGACCTTTGTCCTTCCAGCCCTCAGAGTTTGCTAAGATTGCCATCATTCTGTTTTTGGCAGTGCTTATCAGCCGGATGCCAAAGCAGATGAAAAAGTTTAAAACAGTCATTAAGGTATTGCTGATTACCATACCGATTGTGGGAGTCATCGCTTACAACAACCTGAGTACAGCAATTATTATCTTGGGAATTGCGGTGGTGATGTCCTTTGTGGCAAGTCCGAACTATGCACAGTTTTTTGCTCTTGGAGGTTTGGGAGTTGCCTTTGGAAGTGTTTTTATCTATCTGGAGCGTTACCGTGCAGAGCGAATTAAAATCTGGCTGAATCCAGAGGATTATGAGAAGGGATATCAGACCTTACAGGGATTGTATGCCATCGGTTCCGGTAAACTTTTTGGAAAAGGTCTGGGAGAAAGTATGCAGAAGCTGGGCTTTCTGCCGGAGGCACAAAACGATATGATTTTTTCCATCATCTGTGAAGAGTTGGGATTGTTCGGAGCCGTTTGTGTGATTCTGCTGTTTTTACTGATGCTCTGGCGTTTTATGGTCATAGCCAACAATGCGGCAGATTTATATGGAGCATTACTGGTGGTGGGAATTATGGCTCACATTTCGATACAGGTTATTTTAAATATCGCAGTTGTGACAAATTCCATTCCAAATACAGGTATTACATTGCCGTTTATCAGTTATGGAGGTACATCGGTTCTGTTTCTGCTTTCCGAGATGGGATTGGCACTTAGTGTGTCAAGAGGAATCCGGTTAGATGGACCGGAGGATTTATGAGAAAAAGAGAGAAGAGCGAAAAAGGCGAAGATGTTGCTGACGCTGATTTTGCTGCTGGCAGTCTTCGGGGTAGTATCCTATAAAGTATTTACAGTGGAAAAAGTGGAGGTAACAGGAAGTACCATTTATCAGGATGAGGTCATCAAACAATGGATTCTGGATGATGATTACTCATGGAATTCCATGTATGTGTACCTCAAATACAAGCTGAGAGATGCCACGGAAATGCCATTTTTGGAAAATCCGAAAGTTCGTTTAAAAGCCCCCCATACTCTGGTAATACAGGTAAGGGAGAAGGAGATGATTGGCTGTATCTATATTCCGTCGGTGGGACAGAATGCTTATTTTGACAAAGACGGAGTAGTGGTAGAGACTTCCTCAGAGCGAATTGAAGGAATTATGGAAATTACCGGCGTAGATGTGGAAGAGGTTACCTTACATAAAAAGATACCGATTAAGAAGAAATCTGTATTAAAATCTCTGCTGACTGTAACACAGGGATTGAAAAAATATGAGATTCTTCCAAACTCCATCCATTACGATGAATATTCCAATATGATATTGGGATATGAAACTGTAACGGTAAATTTTGGGGATTCCGAGAATATTACGGAAAAAATGGCGACTCTTGCGGTTATTTATCCGCAGTTGGAAGGAATGAGCGGAACCCTGCATATGGAAAATTGGTCAGAGGACAATACAGACGTTCCTTTTGAAAAACAAGAATAATTCAAAAAAATTAGATTTTTTAGTTGATTAATTTACGGAAAAATTATATTATATTTGTATGTGTATATAATTGAGACAGATAAATTTTATTTCAGATAAATTTGTGGGAAGAAAAAGGAGGAAGAACCTTGTTAGAGATTAAGACAACAGAAGCAGATTCCAGTGCAAAAATTATTGTAATCGGTGTAGGTGGTGCTGGAAATAATGCTGTGAATAGAATGATTGATGAGAATATTGGCGGTGTAGAATTCATCGGCGTTAACACAGATAAGCAGGCATTGATGCTTTGTAAAGCACCAACTTTGATTCAGATTGGTGAGAAGCTGACCAAAGGATTGGGTGCAGGAGCTCAGCCGGAGATTGGAGAGAAAGCAGCAGAAGAGAGCGTAGAGGATTTGACAAATGCTATCAAGGGTGCGGACATGGTATTCGTAACCTGTGGTATGGGCGGCGGAACCGGAACTGGTGCGGCACCGGTTGTGGCAAAGATTGCCAAAGAGATGGACATCCTTACCGTAGGTGTAGTGACAAAGCCTTTCAAATTCGAGGCAAAGGCCCGTATGGTCAATGCTCTTTCCGGTATCGAGAAATTAAGAGATGCAGTGGATACCTTAATTGTTATCCCAAATGATAAATTATTGGAGATTGTGGATAGAAGAACCACAATGCCGGATGCGTTAAAGAAGGCAGACGAAGTATTACAGCAGGCAGTACAAGGTATTACAGACCTGATTAACTTACCTGCATTGATTAACTTGGACTTTGCAGATGTTCAGACTGTTATGAAGGACAAGGGTATGGCACATATCGGTATCGGTATGGCAAAGGGTGATGAGAAGGCTATCGAGGCAGTGAAGCTGGCAGTTGCCAGTCCGTTGCTGGAGACCACCATTACAGGAGCCTCCCATGTTATTATCAATATTTCCGGTGATATTTCCCTGATGGATGCCAACGAT
>USPJ01000035.1 GCA_900556645.1 uncultured Lachnospiraceae bacterium | reverse complement strand
CTTCTTCTACAACAACAAACATCAACCTTCCTTTCATTACAGCAACTGCTGAGGGTCCAAAGCATTTTGAGATGAACTTAACAAGAGCAAAATTCAATGAATTAACAGCTCACTTAGTAGAAAGAACAGCAACACCTGTTTCTAAAGCATTAAACGATGCAGGTCTTAACGCTTCTGAGTTAAGTAAAGTATTATTAGTTGGTGGTTCTACAAGAATTCCAGCTGTACAGGATAAAGTAAAACAGTTAACAGGTAAAGAGCCATTCAAGGGAATCAACCCAGATGAATGTGTAGCAATCGGTGCTTCTATTCAGGGTGGTAAGTTAGCAGGTGATACAGGTGCCGGCGATATCCTTCTTCTGGATGTAACTCCATTATCCTTATCTATCGAGACAATGGGTGGTGTTGCTACAAAGTTAATCGAGCGTAACACAACAATCCCTACAAAGAAGAGCCAGATTTTCTCTACAGCAGAGGATAATCAGACAGCAGTAGACATCCATGTTGTACAGGGTGAGAGACAGTTCGCAAGAGATAACAAATCTCTGGGTCAGTTCCGTCTGGATGGTATCCCACCAGCACGTCGTGGAGTACCACAGATTGAAGTTACCTTTGATATTGATGCAAACGGTATCGTAAACGTATCCGCAAAGGATTTGGGAACCGGAAAAGAGCAGCACATCACAATTACAGCAGGCTCAAATATGTCTGATGAGGATATTGAGAAGGCAGTAAAAGAGGCAGCTGAGTTTGAGGCACAGGATAAGAAGAGAAAAGAAGCTATCGATGTAAGAAACGATGCAGATGCATTCGTATTCCAAACCGAAAAAGCATTAGAGGAAGTAGGCGACGGAATTGATGCTGCAGATAAATCAGCCGTAGAGGCAGACCTGAATGCTTTGAAAGCAATGGTGGAAGCACATCAGAATGCAGAAGAGATGACAGAGGATCAGGTAGCTGAGATGAAAGCTGCAAAAGAGAAGCTGACAGAGAGTGCACAGAAAGTATTTGCCAAGATGTATGAGCAGGCACAGGCAGCACAGGGTGCCGGAGCAGGTCCTGACATGGGAGCGGGCCCTGATATGGGCAACATGGGCGGAAATGCCGATGATGATGTGGTAGATGCAGATTATAAAGAAGTGTAGACCGAGAACATTGATTAAGGAAAATAAAAACAAAGGGTTGGCGGGATAATCTGTCAACCCTTACAAACGGTAAGAGGGAAATTGATATGGCAGAACAAAAAAGAGATTATTATGAAGTGTTAGGCGTCGAAAAAAACGCTGATGATGCTGCTATCAAAAAAGCGTATCGTGCACTTGCCAAAAAGTATCATCCTGATATGAATCCGGGGGATGCTGAAGCAGAGAAAAAGTTCAAAGAAGCATCGGAAGCATATGCGGTGTTAAGTGATGCAGATAAAAGGAGACAGTATGACCAGTTCGGTCACGCCGCATTTGAAGGCGGTGCCGGCGGAGCAGGGGGCTTTGATTTTTCCGGTATGGATTTCGGCGATATTTTCGGTGATATTTTTGGGGATTTCTTTGGCGGAGGTTCCAGAGGAAGTGTCAACAATGGTCCGAGAAAGGGAGCCAATCTAAGAGCCAGCGTAAGGGTATCCTTTGAGGAAGCGGTTTTCGGATGCGAGAAACAGATAGAAATTGTCTTAAAAGATGAATGTAAAACTTGTGGTGGCTCCGGTGCGAAACCAGGTACCACAAAAGAGAAATGTCCGAAATGTGGCGGCAAGGGAAAAGTCATGTATACCCAACAGTCCTTTTTTGGAATGGTGCAGAATGTCCAGACATGTCCGGAATGTCAGGGTACCGGACAGATTATTAAGGAAAAATGTGGTGACTGTCATGGAAGCGGCTATATAGCCAGCAAAAAGAAAATCAGCGTGACCATTCCGGCAGGTATTGACAACAGACAGAGTGTGCGTATCCGGGATAAAGGAGAGCCGGGAATCAATGGCGGACCAAGAGGAGACTTGCTGGTAGAGGTAATTGTAAGCAGTCATCCGATATTCCAGAGACAGGATATGAATATCTACTCAACAGCACCGATTTCCTTTGCACAGGCGGCATTGGGTGGTGAAGTGCGTATCAGCACCATCGACGGTGACATCTTGTATGATGTGAAACCGGGAACTCAGACGGATACAAAGATTCGTCTGAAAGGAAAAGGCGTACCGTCCCTCAGAAATAAAAATGTCCGTGGTGACCACTATGTAACATTGGTGGTACAAGTACCTACGAACTTGAACAATGAGGCAAAAGAGGCACTTCGCAAATTTGATGAAGCCAGCGGAGATTCTCTGGGAAAACAAAACGGTGCGGCAGGCAATGCTGAGAAGCCAAAAAAGAAAGGCTTTATGGATAAATTAAAAGAATCCTTTGATGACATATAATAAAAGAAGAAATTTGTAGAAAAATAGGGCAAATGGACCATGGATTTCTACTTCTACATGTTGTATACTGATTTCGTTGGAATAGTTAAACTGTGCCATATGTTGTGGGAGACATAGGTTGGGCATATCCCCGTGATAAAAGGAGAGTAAACTATGAGTCAGCAGACGAAGGCTGCCAACGATGCCAAAGAGCAGTTTCAGCAGTGGTGTTTTCAAGAAACAGTAGAATTAGAGAGGAAAAAACAAGATTTCGGAGACGAAAAACAGGCATTCGAAGAGGAGAAGCGTTCTTTTGAATTGGAGCGAAAAGAATTCAAGCGTAAAAAAGAAATGGAAAGTCGACGTTTGAAGCAGCAGGAGCATCTTCTGAATATGAAAAGGCATATTTTGGAAGAAGAGCTTCGGAAATTGGCCGGTGACAAAGAACAAATCGAAAGAGAAAAGCAATTTTATGAGAGGAAAGCCGAAAATGAGAGAAGAAATCATACCTCGTCTTCCACGGAGGGAAATGTTGTAAAAGGAGAACTGTTTTTTAAAGGTGTGAGAAATGAACTTGCACTTAAGAAACGCTACAAGGATTTGATTAAGATATATCATCCCGATAATCTTGACGGTGATACGGGTACCATTCAGGAAATTAATCGGGAATATGAGAGATTGAAAAAAGTATTTTAAAGAGAGCACAGATAATGCTTTGATTATCTGTGCCTTTTTGTCTGAAAACATAGGGACAAAGTATTGAAAAAAACAGAAAAAAACACAATTTTTTAAAAATGTTGAGAATATATGCAAAAGGGAGTATAATAATAAAAAAATAACGAAAAAATTGGAAAAACGGAGGAGGCATATGAAAGAATACTTAAGAAAAGCAGAGATGAAAAAGAAACTGACAACGGTCATTAAAGTGATTGTTGTACTTTTTGTGGTTGCGATTATTATTTCTTATATTGGTGCAACCTTTGTGAAAAACAGTTTTCAGAAATTTTATGAAGGAACTTACAGAGACGCAGAGAAAGTATTGGAACTGCAGAGTAGTCTGGAAGAATTGACGAAGAATATGTTGTGGACAGCAACAGCTATGGACCCGGCTGTTATGCAGGAGCGTATGGAGCATGGACAGGAACTTTATGAAGACTTTGACAAGGATGCCGAATATCTGGAAAAGAACTTTGAGGATGAAAAATTGAGAAAAGAACTGAAGAGTTCTACGGATGATTTCGGAGTAGCGATCCATGAGGTAATGGTAACGGCTGGACAGTCAGGAAACCGCGAAGCAATTCAGGTGTTTGATGAAAAATATGTACCTTGCATGGAAGAGGTGGATAAAGTAATCGAAGACATGAACAAATCTGTGGATGACCGGGCAGAAGATGAATTTATGACGGCACAGTATGCATCTTTGTATATTCTCATTCTGGTAGTTGTTGTGGTGATTAGTTGTATCATAATCAGTGTTTCCATGGCTCGTAATCTCACGAGGATGATTACGGAACCAATCGGAGAACTGGAGGAGGCAGCAGGCAAGCTGCAACGGGGAGATTTGGATATTCAAATCAACTATGTTGGAGAAGATGAATTGGGAAAACTGGCGGATGCTTATCGGAATACCTGTGAGACACTTCGTTTAGTCATCGGAGATTTGAAATATATTATGACAGAGTTGAAACAGGGTAATTTCCGGGTAGAATCTCAATGCGAAGAAAGTTATGTGGGAGATTTCAGAGCAATCATTGACGATTTAAAAGATATGGTAAATAAGCAAAGTGATACACTGAAACAGATTAATGAAGCATCAGAACAGGTGGCTTTGGGAGCAGATCAGATGGCGGAAACTGCACAGGGGCTGGCAGAAGGTGCCACAGAACAGGCAGGAGCCGTACAACAGCTTACCGCAACCATCGACAGTGTGACCGGCTCCGTGGAGGAAAGTGCAGAGGCAAACCGCAAGGCTTACGAAGAAGCAGGTCTTTATCAGCGACAGGCACAGATGAGCCATCAGGAGATGACTCAGTTGACGCAGGCGATGGAGCGTATTAGCAGTGCTTCTCAGGAAATTGAGAATATAATCAGTGAAATTGAGGATATTGCCTCTCAGACCAATCTGTTGTCCTTAAATGCCTCCATCGAAGCGGCAAGAGCCGGTGAGGCAGGAAGAGGGTTCGCAGTAGTGGCAGAACAGATTGGAAAACTGGCAAATGATAGTGCGGAGTCGGCAGTAAGAACCAGACAGTTGATTCAGAATGCCTTATCTGAAATAGAGAGCGGTAATGAGATTACCAACCGTACGCAAAAGGCGTTGGAACAGGTAATTGCAGGTATTGAATATCTTTCAGAGGCAGTAAAGACATCCAGCGATATTTCCGTAACCCATGTCAGCAGTATGAAAGAGGTGGAGATGGGCTCGGGTCAGATTTCCGATGTAGTACAAACCAATTCGGCGGTGGCACAGGAAACTTCGGCTACCAGTGAAGAGTTATCTGCACAGGCGGCAACCTTGAGTGATTTGACCGGGCAGTTCCGACTGAGATAAAATTTTTAGACAGAAAAAGGAGAGTTTGCGAAACTTCTCAATCTGTGCTAAAATGTTTTATAATTGCGATGTTTGAAAAGGTCCCATGGGCCTTTTCTGAATTTTACCGGAAACGGAATAAGGAATGGATGAATTATGAGATGGAATAAATTTACAATTAAAACCACAACAGAAGCGGAAGATTATTTAAGTGCAATGCTGGATGAGATTGGAGTGGAGGGAATTGAGATAGAGGATAACATTCCTCTTTCCAAAGAGGATCAGTCCACCATGTTTATTGATTTTCCACCGGAATTGCCGGAGGATGACGGGACAAGCAAAGTTAGCTTTTATATTGATGAAAAAGAAGATTATGAGGAAATATTAGAGCAGGTAAAGGCCGGTATTGAAGAGTGGCGGCAGTTTGTGGACATTGGAGAGGGAACCATTACCCAAAGTACCACAGAGGATATTGACTGGCAGAACAATTGGAAACAGTTCTTTTCTTCTTTTTATATTGATGACATTTTAATCAAACCAACATGGGAAGAATTAAAGGAAGAGGACAAGGATAAGTTCTTGATTGAGGATATTCTGATCAAACCGACATGGGAAGAACTGGATCAGGCAGATCAGGACAAAATTTTGATTGAGATTGATCCTGGTATCTCCTTTGGAACCGGAAAGCATGAGACGACGCAGCTCTGTATCCGTCAGCTTCGCAAATATATGAAGGACGGAGAAAAAATACTGGATGTGGGATGTGGAAGCGGAATCCTCTCTATTGTGGCATTGAAGCTGGGAGCCGGTGAAGTTGTGGGAACGGATATTGACGAAAACTGTATGACTTCCACCTATGAGAACATGGAAGTCAACGGACTGGATAAGGCTCAGGGAACTTTCTGTGTGGGAAATCTGATTGATGATGAGGAACTGCAAAGAAAAGTGGGCACGGAATGTTATGACATTGTAGTGGCAAATATTTTGGCAGATGTGATTATTCCTTTGGCTCCGGTAATTCCGGCACGCTTGAAAAAAGATGGAATTTTCATTACCTCAGGAATCATTGATTTCAAGGAGGAAGAGGTAAAACAGGCAATACAGCAGGCAGGCTTTGAGATATTGGAAACCAATTATCAGGGTGAATGGGTAAATATCACAGCCAGAAAGAAATAGGAAGTATATGCATCAGTTTTTTGTAGAAGATGAAAATATCGGAACAGAATATATTACCATTACCGGCAGTGATGTGAATCATATTCGGAATGTGCTTAGAATGAAGCCGGGAGAGAAAGTGCGAATCAGCAATGGCAGCGGCAGGGATTTCTTCGGAATCATTGAAGGGTTAGGAGAAGAGGCAGTGGAAGTAAAGATTACGGAAGAGGAAGCAGAGGGAACGGAACTTCCCAATCAGATTTATCTGTTTCAGGCATTGCCCAAAGGAGAACGGATGGAGTATGTTATCCAGAAGGCTGTGGAGCTGGGAGTACATGAAATTATTCCGGTAACAATGAAATACTGCGTTGTGAAACTGGATGAGAAGAAAGCGAAGAAAAAGCAGGAGCGGTGGCAGGCAATTGCAGAGAGTGCGGCAAAGCAGGCGAAGCGGAGCCGGATACCGGAAATAAAGCCGGTAATGAGCTATAAAGAAGCAGTCGCCTACGCAAAGCAATGTAAGATACAGTTTGTGCCTTATGAGAATGAGCGGGGAATGCAAGGAACAAAAGAAGCCCTTGCGGGTATTCAGCCGGGAGATTCCATCAGTGTGATGATTGGACCGGAGGGAGGATTTTCAGAGGAAGAGATTGCGTATGTGCGGGATGAGATGCAGGTAATTTCTCTGGGAAAAAGGATTCTGCGTACCGATACGGCAGCCATTACCATGATGAGTATGCTGATGCTGGAAATTGAGATGAAAGCGGATTTGGAAGAAGAAAAGAAAAAATAGCGATAGAAAGAAGAATGAGAATGGAAGCATATCTGGATAATTCTGCCACCACGAAATGTTCGGAGGCGGTAAAGGAAATTATGCTGGAAGTAATGATGAAGGATTTTGGAAACCCGTCATCACTTCACAAAAAGGGTTATGAAGCAGAAGCGTATATCAAGCATGCAAAGGAGCAGATAGCCAAGACCTTAAAGGTTTCCGAGAAAGAAATTATTTTGACATCCGGTGGAACAGAGTCCAATAATATGGCAATATTTGGAGCAGCGGAGGCGAATAAGCGGGCGGGAATGCATGTGATTACCACTGCCATAGAGCATGCCTCGGTGTCTGCACCTATGAAACGTTTGGAAGAACTGGGATATGAGGTGACTTATCTGGGAGTAGATGAGAACGGTGTTATTTCATTAGAAGAGCTGGAGGCCGCTTTGCGGGACGATACCATATTGGTGTCTATGATGCAGGTTAATAATGAGATAGGAGCCATAGAGCCTATTGAGGAAGCGGCGGCATTGATTAAGCGGAAAAATCCCAACACCCTGATTCATGTGGATGCAATTCAGTCCTATGGAAAAATGAAGATTTTTCCGAAAAGAATGGGAATTGATATGTTATCGGTCAGCGGGCATAAGCTGCACGGACCAAAGGGCGTAGGATTTTTGTATGTAAAAGAGCGAACCAAATTAAAACCGCTGATTTACGGCGGAGGTCAGCAAAAGGGAATGCGTTCCGGTACGGAAAATGTTCCGGCCATTGCGGGACTGGGAGTTGCCTGTGAAGAAGCTTACGGAAAATTAGAAGAAAATAGAAAACATTTGTATGAATTAAAGCAGATATTTACAGAGAAAATACAGGAAATAGAGGATGTGCATATCAACGGTCCCCTGTTGGAGGAAGGAGCACCTCATATTGTCAGTGTAAGCTTTGGAGGAATTGATAAGAGCGAGGCTTTGTTACACGCTTTGGAAGAGAGGGGAATCTATGTCTCTTCCGGCTCTGCCTGTTCTTCCAACGGCAAGAAAAAGAATGGCAGTGACACCATGCTGGCAATCCACCAGCCGGAAAAATATCAGGGAGCTACGCTGCGGTTTAGCTTTTGCCCGGAGACAACGGTGGACGAAATTACCTATACATTACAGGTTTTAGAAGAGGAATTGCCGATTCGGAGAAAATTCACCCATTATTAACAGAGAGAGGAAAGAACATGTATCAATCGTTTTTAATCAAATATGCAGAAATTGCAATTAAAGGAAAGAATCGCCATCTTTTTGAGGATGCTTTGGTGAGCCGGATGGTTCATGCATTGGAACCAGTGGACGGAGAATTTAAAGTACGAAAAGAGCAGGGCAGAATCTATGTGGAGGCTCTTGGCGACTATGATTATGAGGAAGTCATTACGGCACTGAGCCATGTATTTGGAATCGTGGGAATCTGTCCGGTGGTGATTGTGGAGGACGAAGGCTTTGATGCCCTTGCCGAGGAAGTGGTAAGCTATATCGATAAAGTTTATCCGGATAAAAACTTGACTTTTAAAGTGGATGCAAGACGTGCCAGAAAGAACTATCCTATGGATTCCATGGAAATCAATGCGGAACTGGGAGGAAGGATTTT
>USPJ01000034.1 GCA_900556645.1 uncultured Lachnospiraceae bacterium | reverse complement strand
CACCTCATTGGAAGTGGTGGAAGAAGTGGTTTCCGAAGCGGTACAACGCCTCCGCAAACGAATCCCTTATGCTCAAATCCAAGTTTCCATACCGGAAGCTTTTCTGATGGTACCTATGGACCCGCTTTTGATTGAACAGGTTATCATCAACCTTTTGGAAAATTCCATCATTCATTCTGAGAGCACCAAACCCATTGACCTTGTTGTAACAGATGATTCCTCGCAGGTTACCTTCCATGTAATTGACTACGGAAAAGGCTTGAAACCGGAATCGATACCTTCCCTTTTCGATGGGCAGGCATATTCCGTCTCTTCCGACTCACGCCGGGGCATGGGAATCGGACTTTCCATCTGCAAGACAATTATTCAGGCTCATAATGGAACTATCACTGCATTTAACCACGATGATGGTGCAGAATTTTGTTTTTCACTTCCAAAGGAGGCAGTCACTAATGAATCATAAATTTTCTATTCTTATTATTGAGGACGAGCTACATATTTTAAATTTTATGCGAAAGGTTCTGACCGGACATGACTACAAGGTTCTATCCGCCTCTTCGGGGAAAACCGGTCTGGATTTGATTTCTTCCCAATGCCCGGATTTGATTTTATTGGATTTGGGACTCCCGGATATGGACGGTGTGGAAATCATCCAAAAAGTCCGGGAATGGTCCAGTTGCCCTATTATTGTCATTTCCGCCCGCACTTCGGAACAGGAAAAGGTAATGGCTCTGGACTTAGGTGCAGATGACTACATCACAAAACCTTTTGGAACCTCTGAGCTTTTGGCAAGAATCCGTACCTCCCTTCGGCATAGCAATAAGATGAACACGGATTCTCCGCTGTTCATCAAACCTTATCACGCCAAAGACCTTACCATAGACTTTTCCAAGCGGCTGATTACTCTCAACGGAGAGGAAATCCATCTGACCCCTATTGAGTATAAAATTGTAGCCTGCTTGGCTAAAAATTCAGGAAAGGTGGTTACTTATTCCGCCATTATGCTGGATGTATGGGGTCCTTACAGTGACACAGACAATAAAATCCTCCGGGTAAACATGGCAAATATCCGCAGGAAACTGGAGAGCAATCCTGCGGAGCCAACCTATATCTATACAGAACTGGGTGTTGGCTATCGCATGAAAGAGGATGAGTCGGATTCCTAATCCGCTCATCCTCTTTATTTTTTTCTTAACGGAATCTGAACATCGGTTAAAATAACGTTAAGGTGCCTTTCCATTTCCCCAAAAACGGCTTTTTTTCTGATATAGTGGGCTTCAGAAAGGAGGCTATATGTTAGATATTATTATTTTTGCGGTAATGGCAATTGTCGGCGGGATTCCGTGTCTTTATCTGCTCCTTAGTATACCGGTTATCCTGATTTGGAAATTGCACCGCAAATTTAAGTACAATTTAACGATGTATGATTGATGAAACTCATTCATACATCTATTTCTCCCAAAAAAGGATGCCCTAGTTCCCCTAAAGCATCCTTTTTCTTATCTTTTATACTCTTCTATTTGGAATCCATTTCTTCCATGCTCTTTGATGTAATACAACTGTTCGTCTGCTGCTGCAAGAAGCTGCGTCCATTTTACGTTTACATCCTTTGTCCATGAAACTCCCATGGAAATCTGAATCACTTTTTCCTTCCCATCAGGAAGAAGAATCGGCATCTCCTTCAATCGATTCTGGAACTCTACATTCGCTTGCTCCAGATTCTCCACAGTCACAAAATTGTAGATAAACAGGAAAAACTCATCACCGGAACGTCTTCCCACAATCGTGTTCTTTTTTACGGATTGCAGAAAGATTTCGGAAAAATGACACAGATATTCATCTCCGGTTCCGTGACCATAACTGTCATTTATCCGTTTAAACTTATCCAAATCAATCATGGCTACTGCCATGCTTTCCACCTGTTTCTCTTTTAAAATCTGCTCTACGTGACGTTCAAAGGCCTGACGGTTCCAAAGTCCCGTCAAAATATCAATATCTCTGTCTTTTTCCAATTTCTCATGGGCAATGGCATTTTCCCATTTGATTTTGGACTTTTCCCATGCTACGATTGCTCCTATGATAATCGCCAACAATGCATCCATTACATCATATATAAATTGTCCCATAGGTTTTGAAAGGTAACTGCACACAAAAAATACGATAGCCGCAATAACCGTAGCAACCATATTATAGCGAGGCAGTAAGTCAAAATTAATCTGTAAGAAAATAAAAAGGGACACACAGGTAACTGCCAGATTTCCTCTGGATTCAAAAGTTCCCAAATATATGGTAATACCATATGCACAAGCTATGAAGGTTGCCATAATAATCCACGACACCGTTCTTGCCACTGTATCCCCATTCTTCTTCAAATATAAAGATGATGCCACATAGACCAGCAGCATAATAATAACTCCCGCAAAAATAGAAAGCCCTCTCTCAAAGAAGCCTTCCTTACTTATAAAATACAGGCCGTATAAACCGCATAATATGGTTATAACTAAGCTTTCTTTTTTGACAATTCTTAAGTTATCTACGGCAATTTCCCTTTGGTGTTTTTTGGCTTCTTCTTCCTTCAATCCGAACCAAAGCCATTTCTCTAGTAAATTCTCTTTTTTCATCTCAATTTCCTTATGTATATACCTACTTTAAGTATACTTTTCCTCTTCTACAAAAGTCAAGTATATCAACGGCATTATTACTATTTACCCATTTTTGCACACATCTATCCACTCCAGATAATTCGTGTATTTTTCCAACTCCGGTATGGTAAATTCTGCCGCACTGTTAGAACTTCCACAAGCCGGGAATACAGTCTCAAAGCGTTTTAAGGATTCATCCAAATAGATTTCCACTCCTTCATTTACCGCAAAAGGACAGACTCCGCCTACTGCATGTCCAATCAAATCCTCTGCTTCCTCTCTGGCAAGCATTTTTGCCTTGGTTCCAAACTGTGCCTTGTATTTGGGATTGTCAATTTTCTGATCCCCTGCGGTTACAATCATGATTATCCGGTCTCCTGCCTGAAAGGTAATGCTTTTTGCAATCCTCTCCGGTTCACATCCCAATGCCTGTGCCGCCAACTCCACCGTTGCACTGGATACCTCAAATTCCTGTATCTTATCCTCAATTCCCTGTTCTTTAAAATATGCTCTTACTTTTTCAATCGACATTTTTCTCTCCTCCTCATCTATTTCATAGTATATTATAAAGATTCGTTAGACTAATTACAAGAAATGTACTAAAATAGATATGGAAATTTACTACTGGAGGAAATTCTCATGCCATTAGATAATAAAACGTGGTTTCAAAAGGGTGTCAAAGACGGCATCCCTATCGCTCTCGGCTATTTCGCCGTTTCATTTACACTTGGTATTACAGCAAAAAACGCAGGATTGACTGCTTTGCAGGCAATGCTTGCCAGCTTTACCCTAAATGCTTCTGCAGGAGAATTTGCAGGCTTTACCCTGATTGCCGCCGGAGCCAGCTATCTGGAAGTTGCCATTATGGAATTTGTGGCAAATGCAAGGTATCTGCTGATGTCCTGTGCTCTCAGTCAGAAAATCCCTTCTGACACCCCGCTGCTACATAGATTAATCATCGGTTATGATGTGACCGATGAAATTTTCGGAATCTCCATTGCCGTTCCCGGCAAGCTGAATCCTTTCTATACCTTCGGTGCCATTGCAATTGCTGTTCCAGGCTGGTCCATCGGCACTTATTTGGGCGTTGTGATGGGAAACATCTTGCCTGCAAATATTGTAAGTGCTTTGAGTGTAGGACTTTACGGAATGTTTATTGCTATTATCATTCCACCTGCCAGAAAAAGCAAGATTATTGCCGGAATCGTAGCTGTTTCCATGGCGGCAAGCTTCGCTTTTGCAAAGCTTCCTCTGGTTTCCAATATCAGCTCCGGTGTGCGTACCATTCTTTTGACCGTTGTGATTTCTGCTCTGGCAGCATATTTTTTCCCGGTAAAGGAGGAATCATCTGATGAAACATAATCCTTATATCTATATTCTGGTTATGGCGGTGGTCACTTACCTCATTCGTGTACTACCTCTGACCCTGATTCGCAAAGAAATCAAGAGCCCTTTTATTCGCTCTTTTCTATATTATGTACCTTATGTAACACTGGCAGTTATGACTTTTCCTGCCATTCTGGATGCTACCGGAAGCCCTATCTCCGGTCTGGCTGCTCTCATTGTGGCAATGCTTATCGCATGGTTTGGCGGAAGTCTGTTTCAAGTGGCAGTCATTGCCTGTGCCGTGGTATTTGTTTTAGAACTATTTATCTGTTAATCCTTCCTTCATCGCATAAAACCTGAACCGTACACATAAATTAACTAAAAAGTACGTTCAGGTTTCTATATTTATGCACTTTCTTTTTAAATCCAAACTGGTAATTGTCGTGGAATGTCTCTGCCTGCTGGTGTTGTGTACTGCCCTTATACAACTGAACCAACAGACCCGAACAGCAGAGACCTCCCACGCAAAAAAAGATTATATTAAATGGGTAGATTTTAATGTTTCTTATGAAGCACTTTTAACCGCTTATGATTTAGATGTAGAAAGCCATGGCAGCAAGCATCCTGTCAACTGGATTGAGCTACTGGCATATGCGGCCGCCAACAACGGAGGCACTTTTTCCGATAGCTGTCCTCAGAAAATTACGGAAGCCGCTGAAAAAATCACCTCCGGTAAGACTACTATGAAGAAGCTGACGAAAAATCTGGCCTCCTATGACTATTATTTAGAGGCCTATTCTGCTGTTCTGGACGGCTATGTAGGAGAATATAAAATAGAGACTGCTGCCGGCAGCGGCAAATATGAAACCCACTATGGATTAAAAGCTTTTTCTCCTATTGCAAAGGGATTCCCTTATGCAGATTACGACGATTTCGGTGTTTCCAGAACCTACGGCTACAACCGCCCTCACCTTGGACACGATATGATGGGACAAATCGGCACACCTATTATCGCCGTAGAATCCGGCTATGTAGAAGCCATCGGCTGGAACCAGTACGGGGGCTGGCGTATCGGCATTCGCAGCTTTGACAAAAAACGTTATTACTATTACGCCCATCTGCGTCAAAACCTTCCTTATCAAAAATGCTTAAAAGAAGGCAGTATTGTAACTGCCGGAGACGTTATCGGTTACATGGGACACACGGGATACAGCACCACAGAAAACACCAACAACATTGATGAGGTACATCTTCATTTCGGTATCCAGCTTATTTTTGATGAATGCCAAAAAGACGGAAATTCCGAAATCTGGATTAATCCTTATAACTTGGTACGATTTTTACGCAGTAATCAGTCCGAAGCTGTAAAGAAAGAAAATTCCAAGGAATGGACTCGGGTTATCCAAATGAAAGACCCTGCGGTGGAGGAGTATAAAAAGGCAAAAAAGAAGTGACACCGTGGTGCCACTTTCTTTCCTCCTATTTTTCATAACAATATTTTTTATTCCTCTGTATCCACGCTAAAAGAAATTCTCTCAAATGCGGATTCCGCAGCCTCCTGTCCTTCCAGCCCTCCCATTAGGATACCTGTATGGGAACCTTCTATCCAGAGCACATAATCATACTCGGTTCCCCCACTTCCCTCACATTTATAAAAGAAATATCTATTTTCGTCTTTCTTGTCCTCTTTGAGAACCTCTACACTTGCATTAGACTTAATGCTCTGATACTGCTCATAGGTTTCTTCTGTAATGAAACATCCTTCCAATACAGTTTCCTCTCCATTTACAACCATAAATCGACCATTTTCCTGCTCTAAATCATAATCTTCGGAAGTATCTAATTCTACCTTTATGCTATCTCCTGTTTCTACCCTGAAGGTATAGGACTTGCTGGTTTTACCTGAACACGCTGATAATATGACAGCTAACAGCAGCGGTATTGCCAGAAATTTCATCTTTTTCTGTATTTTCATAATTTCCTCCTGTTTTCTATAATGAGCTCTTTTTCCACTCACGTTCTCATTTTATACTAAATCTCTTGGTCTGTAAAACAAATTTTTCCATTCTAGGCTTATATTTATTCTCCTTTTACACATACTATTATCCGAAGAAAGGAGCGACTATGGAACAGGAAAAACAAAATTCAAAAAATTGTCATCGGACTTCTGTAAAAGCAGAAGCAGCCAAAAACGGAAAACCTCCAAAAGAAGGTTCCGTTGAGCCTTTGCCGGAGTCCTCAAGACCTCGGCAGGATGGACCGGGAGGAAATTAATTTCCTCCCCATTTTCTTAATATTTCCTTTTCGCTTTTTTAAGGATTTTTTAGAGTTTCTTTTTATTTCCTACATGGTTTGGTCACATTTTTCCAATATACTGTTTTTAACATCAAAAGAGGGCAGTGATTGTATATAATTTTTATGTATGGTTGCTGTACTTCGTCAAAACATAATTAACATTTACATAAATTTTCTAACTCAAAAAAAGCAGAAGTCCATCAGACTTCCGCTTTTTTAATATAGAGCTGTTATCTTCTCTTAGCTTCCTAAAATTAGGGGAATGGTTCATCTCTTTTAGAGCATTCCCTCTTTGATTACATCATGATCACGCAATACCTTTTCCACTACCGTTCCTTTTACAACCCGCAGTAACGGTTTCTTCAACACATTCAGCGGACCCGGCAATTCGATTTCAAGTGGAGATTTACCATCCATAAGCTTCACGGAGCTGTCTAATAATTCACGAATATCATAAACACTGCCCCATACCTCCGGTACGCCTCTGTCTACACCAAGCAGTCCGTACACAGCTTCCATTGCGGTTCTTACGGAATACTCTGTGGTAAATACCGTATCTCTCGGCGTTTGTGCAAACTGTCCTAAGAATGCAAAATTCACACAGCCATCCGGGATGACATCTGGACGATCTCCCTTGGTTCTCGGCATGAAAAATGCTGTAACGTAAGGCATCATCGTTGGAACACATACCGCACTCTTCTCTGACAGTTCCTCAATCTGATCCACCGGTACACCGATATGATATAACCACTCTTGTGTAATTTCTTTACCGGTACATTCCTTCATTGGTTTTTTCACATAGTCGCCAGGAACATCGGTAAATAATCCATATACCCAGACACATACTTTATCTTTTTCCTGTGATTTAAACTGACCCTGTCTGTTAATGGTCCAGCTTAACAGCCAACTGGAATCCTGACAGCTTACAATACCACCGGTTACTACCTTACCGCTTCTCGGATCACGTTTACAGATATTGGTGATGTATGGGATAATCTTGTCATCCAAGGTGGTAATCGTTGCAGATTCCCAGTTTGTCTTTGCCACATCAGAACAGAATTTTTCCGGATGTCCAAATGAAGGATCCTGTTTTGCAATGTTTTTCCAAAGGCTCCAGCAGCCGCTTGTTCTCACCTCGGCATCACCGTTTGGTGCATGATCCTGGTCACCGTAAATCGTACCCTCCGTACAGCTTCCGTTGGTTACAAATACAAGGTCATCTTCCGTGAGCACGATTCCGTTTTCTACGCCTTTTACCTTACATTCAATCGCCTTTGCTACCTTTCGGTTATTCTCAAATTCAAAGATTACATTTGTTACTTCTGTATTAAACTGGAAGTCAACTCCCGCATCTTCCAGATATTTCTGCATCGGAAGAATTAATGACTCATACTGATTGTATTTGGTAAATTTCAGTGCACTGAAATCAGGAAGACCTGCAATATGATGGATGAATCTCTGGAAGTAAAGCTTCATCTCCAAAGCACTGTGCCAGTTTTCAAAGGCAAACATGGTTCTCCAATATAACCAGAAAGTAGAATCAAATACTTCTTCATCGAATACATCTTCGATTGTCTTATCATACAAATCTTCATCCTTGGTCATGAACAGCTTCATAATTTCCATGCAGCCCTTTTGACTGAGATTGAATTTACCGTCCGTATGTGCATCCTTTCCACGGTCTACGGTTGCACGACACAAGGAGTAGTTTGGATCTTCTTTATTCAGCCAGTAGTATTCATCTAATACAGAGACACCCGGTGTTTCCAAAGACGGAATGCTTCGGAATAAATCCCACAGACATTCAAAATGGTTTTCCATCTCACGTCCTCCACGCATTACATAGCCTCTGGTTGGATCCAAAATACCATCACATGCACCACCGGCAACATCCATTGCCTCTAAAATATGAATATGTGACCCCGGCATCTGTGCATCACGTACTAAGAAGCATGCCGTTGCCAATGCTGCCAATCCACTTCCTACAATGTAAGCATTTCTATCGTCCACGCCTTCCGGTTTCTTTGGTCTTGCAAATGCTTCATAATTTCCATTTGTGTAGTAGATTCCTTTACTGTTTTTCTGATCTTTTCCTCTCTCTGTGTTGCGGTACTCCTGATTTTGGGCAGATGCTTTTTTATCTGTCTTATTTTCAGATTTCTTACCTGACTGGTGTTTTTTTAATGCAATTGCCGTTGCACCTACTCCTGATGCAATCGCCGCTGCACCGATTCCAATATTTCTTTTGAAAAAATATCCAAATGATTCGTCGGCTCATCGAGAATTAAAAAATTCGCCTTGCCAAGCATCAGCTTTGCCAAAGACACACGTCCACGCTCTCCACCACTCAGATCACCG
>USPJ01000033.1 GCA_900556645.1 uncultured Lachnospiraceae bacterium | reverse complement strand
AGGCTTTACCCTCACCCCGCATAAGAAAAATGAGCATTTTCAGCTCGTTCGGGGAAAGCGCAAGAGGTTTTTCTCTGCAGAAAAGCCGCTTCTCATCACCGGAGAAACGCAGATCTCCGACGGTAATGTCCCTGTCCATCGGGTCGCCTCCGCGCTCCATATCCACTCGCCGGAGAAGCGCTTTGACACGCATCAGAAGCACCGTCGGGCGAAACGGCTTGGTCAGATAATCGTCTGCCCCGGCATCCAATGCATCCACTTTATCCGTGTCTTCGCTTCTGGCACTGATGACTATAATTGGCACATTGGACCACGTACGGATTTTTTTTATCACTTCGATTCCATCCATATCCGGCAATCCCAAATCCAGTAAAATAATATCCGGATTATGAGAAGAAGCTTCCAAAATCGCAGTTTCTCCGTTCATCGCAGTCAAATATTTGTAATCGTGTGCTTTCAAGGTTGTTATCATAAGATTTTGTACCGGTCTGTCATCTTCCACCACCAAAATCAATGTTTTATTCATGTAAATCCACCTCCTCTATTGGCAAAGAAAATGTAAACACCGCTCCATGAGGCCTGTTGTCCGAAACCTCTATATCTCCTCCGTGGGCTGTAATAATTGATTTACAAAGAGATAATCCCAGACCCAGACTTCGTCTGCTGTCGGCAATGCTCTTTGCCCCACTGTAAAACATATCAAATATATACGGTTTTACGTCATCGGAAATTCCGCCTCCGTTATCTGCAATACAAACAACCGCCTTATGATTCTGTTTCCGCGTGGTAATTACGATTTCCGAATCTTTCTGTGTATATTTAATGGCATTGTCCACGATATTGATAATCACCTGCATAATCAATCTTGCATCCACTTTTACCAGAATAAACTCCTCGGATGCCTGAAAAGAAATCTTATGCTCCACTTTCTTTCTGCTGATATGATGTAATGCTTCTGTAATGATTTCATCCAAAAGCTCCGTTGATAAATTGATATTCAATCTTCCCTCTTCAATTCTTGTTACAGAAAGCAGATTTTCCACCAGATTAATAAGCCACATGGAATCATCATAAATATCTGAATATAGCTGCTTTTTGGTATCGGCATCAAACTTTTCTCCATTGGACAGCAAATTGCTGGCATTCCCGGATATGGAGGTCAACGGAGTACGCAAATCATGGGAAATGGAACGGAGCAGATTTGCCCTCAACTGTTCCTTCTGTGCCACCAATGCCGCCTCTGTCTTTTCTCTTCCATTCTTCTCGTTCTCAAGAGCCAAGGCACACTCTCCTAAAATAGACAGCAGGATACTTTTTTCAAAGGAATCCAACGGCATATCTCCAATTACGATTCCGATGACTCCATATACGGCATTGCTGGTTCGTATGGACAGATATAAACATTTTGCATCTGAAAGCGTATCTGTGGTTGCTCCTGCATGCTTGTTATTTTTCAATACCCAGAAGGCAACAGCTTTTTCATTTTCCGACAGATATTCCTCACTGGCTGTCTCCCCGTCTACGGAGAAAAATTTCGGTGCAGATAAATTTTCTTTTTCCGCCAGATAAATCACCATATCCCTATTCAGCAGTTTAATGAGCTGGGTAACCGTTACGGTGGTAATTTCTTCTTTTTCTTTGACTCCCTCTAAAAGCTGATTGGTATCAAACAGTATTTTTGTCCGATAGGCTGCCTGTGCAGCCTGTTTTGCCTGTTTCTTTAATTTAATTGCCAACGTTCCAGTCAGAAAGGCAGCCACAAACATCGTAACAAAGGTTATCGGATAATCTTTTTCATAAGCAAGCAAGGTATATCTCGGTTCTGTAAATAAAAAGTTAAACACAAAAACACTTACAATGGAGGAAATCAAACTGTATATCTTTTGTGTGGTAATGACGGACGTAAACAATACCCCCAGAATATACACCATGATAATATTGGATTCACTCATTCCCAACTTCCAGAATCCAAAGCTGATGGCAGATGCTGCCACAATCATTCCGATACTTTTTACCACATCTGCTATATTCCATAAATTCTCTGATTTTCTTTTTACCTTTTTTGCCCTGTAAACCATCTCCGAGGTACTGTCCGGAATAATATAGATATCCAAATTCGGTGCCTGTGAAATCAGTTTCTCTGTCAAGGTAGGTTTGCTGAATATGGATTTTCTGGTTGCGGTGCTTCTTCCGATTACAATTTTGGAAATACCGGACAACCGGGCAAATTCCGCAATCTGGAAAGGCACATCCTCACCATATACCATCTCTATTCTGGCTCCCAGCTGCTCTGCCAGCCGCATATTACTTCTCAGCCTTTTTTTATTTTCCTCGTCCATCACGGCAAACTCGGAGGTTTCTACATACAATGCGGTAAAGGAGCCGCGAAATGCTTTTGCCATACGTGCTGCTGTACGGATAATTTTCATATTTGACGGTGCAGGGGACAGGCAGACCAACACATGCTCATCGGTATAATAATCCCCTCCGTTTTTAATTCTGGCTTCCTCTGAAAGGGTGTTGATACGCTCTGCACATCTTCGCAACGCAATTTCTCTTAATGCAATCAGATTTTCAATCTGGAAAAAGTTCTGAGTAGCCTGTTTTGCCTGCGTCTCTTTGTATACATTCCCAGACTGTAACCGCTCCAGCAATTCCTGAGGCTCTATATCAATCAGTTCTACCTGCGAAGCATTGTCAAATACCGAGTCAGGAACCCTCTCCCTGACCATGATCCCTGTAATTGCCGCCACCATATCATTCAGGCTTTCTATATGCTGCACATTGACGGTGGTATAAACATCTATGCCGGCTTTCAGCAGCTCTTCCACATCCTGATAACGTTTTGTATGACGGCATCCCTGTGCATTTGTATGGGCAAGCTCGTCCACCAGCATCAGAGTTGGCTTTCTTTTGATTGCCGCATCTAAATCAAATTCTTTTAGTGTAATACCGTTATAATCTACCACAAGGTTCGGCAATTGTTCCAGTCCATGCAACAAAGCTGCGGTCTGAGGTCTGGCGTGAGGCTCCACATATCCTGCCACCACATCTATCCCTCTCTGTTTTGCGGCATGGGCAGCCTGTAGCATAGCATAGGTTTTTCCTACTCCTGCTGCATAGCCAAAAAATATTTTTAAATGTCCCCGTCCCTTTTCATTTTCCTCTCTTTTCACTGCCTGTAACAGTTGTTCCGGATTCTGACGATTCTCTTCCATGTAATTTACTCCTATCAGATATTTCCTTCTGTTTTTGACATTCCTCCAAAAAAACATCCCATTTTTTTATAAAGAAAAAAAGTATGATTCCGACTACCAGATATGCCACCAGTAATAGGACCATTTTCATTATACCACCTCCGATTAAGTCCTCCTATATCCTATATATGGAAACACTTCTGTATATCCCGGTTGTTACCCAACACCAATATGGCATCCTCCTCTGTAAAACGGGTATCCGGGGTTATAGTCAACTCCATTTTCTGGTTCCTCTTTAATGCCATAATATTAATCTTATACTTCTGGCGGATATTAATTTCCCCTACGGTTCTTCCAATCCACGCCGTAGGTACTTCTATTTCAAAAATCGCATAATCATTATCCAGCTCTATGTAATCAAAAATATGATCCGAGGTGTATCGAATAGCTGTCCATGTAGCCATCTGTTTCTCCGGATAGACAATTTCATCGGCACCGTTACGAAGCAGGAATTTTGCCTGTACATCTCTGGCAGCTCTGGACACCACCATCTTGGCTCCCAACTCCTTCAACAATGATGTTGTCTCCAAGGAGCCTTGAAAATCATTTCCAATGGCGACAAAACAGACATCAAAATTGCCGATTCCAAGAGAACGCAAAAACGCCTCATTCATACTGTCTCCAATCTGTGCATTTGTAACGTAAGGTAGTACTTCCTCTACTCTCTCTTCCTTTTTATCAATAGCCATCACTTCATGATTCAGTTCATGGAGTTTTATGGCAACATGCTTTCCGAACCTTCCCAATCCAATTAGTAAAACTGACTTCATCTTTGTACCTTCCTTTCTCTTTTAACCTACCGTAATTTTTTCTTTTGGCAGCCTTGATATATGTATCTCTTTATCTGAAAATGCCGCAAACACCAGAGTAAGACCTCCTACTCTGCCAAAGAACATCAGTATCATCAATATCAGTCTCGATACCGTTCCAAGTCCGGGCGTAATTCCCAGCGACAATCCCACCGTACCTATGGCAGAAGCTGTTTCAAAGAGGCAGGTCAATATAGGCAATCCCTCCATACAGCTGATGATGACTCCACCTGTCAGGAACAAGGTCAGATACATCATCAAAATAGCAGCAGCATATTTTATGGTGTTTTCCTCAATTCTTCTTCCGAAACACTCCGTATCCCCTTTTCTTTTAAATATGGCAAACAAGGTCATAAATAGAACCGCTAAGGTAGTGGTTTTCATACCTCCTGCCGTAGAACCCGGAGAACCGCCTGTCAGCATCAGAAGAATGACTATGGTCCGCCCGGCTTCACTGAACAGGTTTAAATCAATGGTATTAAATCCCGCAGTTCTGGGGGTAACAGACTGAAACAGGGATGCCCATATCTTTTCTCCCAGCGGCATTCCATCCCATACCTGCCTGCTAAATTCTCCAAAAAGGAATATGACAAAGGGGATTACGATTAAAAGAGCAGTCATTACCAGTATTACTTTGCTCTGCATCCGATATCTTCTAATATGTATTCCTTTGGATTTCACATCATCCCATGTAAGAAAACCAATTCCTCCCACAACGATAAGTCCTATAATGACGGTATTTATCCAACCATTTGCCACATATCCGGTCAAAGAAGAATATTGCCCCATATTTCCCATCAAATCAAAGCCCGCATTACAAAAGGCAGATATGGAATGAAACAATGCATACCAGATTCCCTTCAATGCTCCGAAATCTTTCCAGAAAACCGGAACCATAAGAAAAGCTCCCAACACTTCTATCAGAATGGTTGCCTTTAAAATAAATCCTGTCAGCCTTACAATTCCCCCTACACTGGGAGCTGCAATGGCTTCTTTCATGGTGCTTCTCTGCATGAGTCCTATTTTTCTTCCTGAAATAGTAACCACCGATACTGCCACCGTCACAACCCCCATACCTCCAATCTGTATCAGAAGTAAGATGACCGCCTGCCCAAAGGCTGACCAGTAGGTTGCCGTATCATGTACCACAAGTCCTGTTACACAGGTGGCTGAGGTTGCCGTAAACAGGGCATCAAAAAAAGGAGTAGCTTCCCCATTTCTCGAAGAAACAGGAAGCATCAAGAAAATGCTTCCCGTTAATATAACCAGTAAAAAGCCCATAATAATAATCTGAAAAGAAGTCAATCGTTTTTTTCTATATCGTAAATATTCCATTTTCGTACCTGCCAACTTTCTTAATCAATCTTTATACTATCTTAATTATCCCTTCTTTCATTTAAAGTTTGTATAAGGATATTTTCTCTCGCATTAAGATAGTATAAAGGTGCGGCAAATACGATAAAATTGATTATTCTAAAATACCGTCCAGCATAAGGTTTACTTCTAATACATTTACGGTTTTCTCTCCCAGCACTCCGAACAATTTTCCATCAGTACATTTGCCAATAATATTCCTGACTTCTTCCTCAGACATTCCCTGTGCCTTTGCAATCCGAGATACTTGGTATTCTGCTGCCGCAGGTGAGATGTGCGGATCAAGACCGCTGCCGGAGCAGGTTACCAAATCCACCGGGATTTTAGACTCATCCATATCTGGGTTTGCTTTCTTCAGCATATCAACTCTTTCTTTTACCAGTTCTTTATATTCATCACTGGCTGGACTTAAGTTGGAGGGAGAAGCATACATCAATGTCTCACCATCTTCATTCTTAAACGTAGACACATCCAGATTCATAATACGTCCCCACATATGCCCTTCATCTGTGTAATATTGTCCCAAAAGCTCACTTCCGTATTTTTTTCCGTTTACTTCTATAATGCTTCCGTTTGCCTGCTTTGGAAATAATAACTGTGCCAGACCTGTAACCACTAATGTATAAACAGCTCCGCAAATAATCATAAATATGAGAAACATCTTCAAAGCCGGCACGATTGATGATTTCTTTGTTTCTTTCATTTTCTTAACCTCCAATTTTCAAAGGAAAAATCCCGTTTCCTCTCTCTATACCAAACCGGTCAGGACCAGCAAAATATCAATCAGCTTCACAAAGATAAACGGGGTAATTAATCCTCCCAACCCGTAAATCAAAAGGTTTCTTGACAGAAGCTTTCCTGCCGGAACTTCACGATATTTTACACCCTTCAATGCCAATGGTATCAGTGCAATGATAATCAAAGCATTATAGATAATTGCTGAAAGTACTGCACTCTGGGGTGAATGAAGGCTCATAATATTTAATCTAGAAAGCCCCGGATATAATCCCATAAACATTGCCGGAATAATGGCAAAATACTTTGCTACATCATTGGCAATGGAAAAGGTCGTAAGACTTCCCCGTGTCATAAGAAGCTGTTTTCCGATACGCACAATGTCAATCAATTTGGTAGGTGATGAATCTAAATCCACCATATTTCCCGCTTCTTTTGCCGCCTGTGTACCACTGTTCATGGCCACTGCCACATCTGCCTGTGCCAGAGCCGGTGCATCGTTGGTTCCGTCCCCGGTCATTGCAACCATATGACCTTTTTTCTGCAAATCCCGAATCATATTCAGCTTGCCTTCCGGCGTAGCCTCTGCAAGGAAATCGTCTACACCGGCTTCTGCCGCAATAGCTGCTGCTGTCATAGGATTATCCCCGGTAATCATAATGGTTTTGATTCCCATTTTCCTTAAATCTGCAAATTTTTCCTTTACTCCCTGTTTGATGATATCTTTTAGGTGGATAACACCCAAAACCTGATGGTTCTTTGCCACTACAAGAGGCGTTCCTCCCTGTGTTGCAATTTCTTTTACAATCTCTTCACATTCCGTTGAATATCTTCCACCTGCTTGAGTGACATAATCCTTGATAGCATCTGCGGCTCCTTTTCTGATTTCATTTCCTTCATAGTCTACACCGCTCATTCGGGTCACTGCTGTAAATGGAATGAATGTCATTCCTGTATCCTGCAATTTCCGCTCTCGTATACCAAACTGTTCCTTTGCCAATACCACGACACTTCTACCCTCCGGGGTTTCATCTGCAAGAGATGCCAACTGTGCTGCGTCTGCCAGTTCTCTGCTGTCATTTCCGTCTACCGGAATAAACTGATATGCCTGTCTGTTTCCTAAGGTAATGGTACCTGTCTTATCCAACATCAATATATCTACATCACCAGCTGCCTCAATGGCACGACCGCTCATGGCAAGCACATTTGCCTGATTTAATCTGCTCATGCCTGCAATACCGATAGCTGATAATAAAGCTCCTATGGTTGTAGGTGCAAGGCATACTAAAAGTGCCACTAAAGTTGTAATAGAGGTTGGATTTTCAATTCCCGCCTGCTTTGCTGAAAAGATCGAGTAAGTATATAAGGACATAGTTACCAAAATAAAGATAATGGAGAGAGCTACCAAAAAAATCTGTAATGCAATCTCATTTGGTGTCTTTTTTCTTGCGGCACCCTCTACCATTGCTATCATCTTATCCAAAAAACTTTCTCCCGGTTCACTGGTAATCTCTACTACAATCCAATCTGACAGAACCATTGTACCTCCTGTAACAGCACTTCTATCGCCTCCGGCTTCCCGGATGACCGGAGCGGACTCTCCGGTAATGGCACTCTCGTCCACAGAGGCCGCACCCTCTATTACTTCACCATCACCCGGAATCTGTTCTCCGGCTTTTACTAAAACAATATCCCCTTTTTTCAAGGTATGAGAAGCAACAAAGCATTCCTTATCCTTGTCCTGCAAATCCGATATCTTTCTTGCCTGCACATCTCTTTTTGCTGCCCGCAGAGAATCTGCCTGTGCCTTTCCTCTTCCCTCTGCAATTGCTTCGGCAAAATTGGCAAACAATACCGTAAACCATAAAATAATGGCAATCGCAAATGTATATCCGCTGGCTGCATCTTTTATACCAAATAGTGAAAGAATCCAAAGTCCTGTGGTTAAGATGGCAGATATGTATACCAATAACATAACCGGGTTTTTCACTTGAATATCCGGTCTTAACTTTAAAAATGAATCTTTTACGGCTCTGCCGAACATCTTCTTATTTGCAAAGCCTTTCTTTTCATTCTGGCTCATCTTTTTACACCTCCTAGACTAGCTACTAAAATATTCTGCAAGTGGTCCCAGCGAAAGTGCCGGGAAAAAGCTCAAAGCACCTATCAGTAAAACAATCAATATCAGTAAAAATACAAACATACCGTTTGATGTTGATAATGTTCCGGCTGTTTTTGCAATTTTTTTCTTGTTTGCCAGAGAACCTGCAATTGCCAGAGTTCCGATAATTGGCAAAAATCTTGCAAACAACATTACAATTCCAAGTGTTACATTTAAAAATACAGTATTTGCATTAAACCCTGCAAAAGCAGAACCATTATTACCGCCACAGGAAGAATATGCATACATCAATTCTGAAAGACCATGTGCTCCGGTATTATTCAGGCTATCCGCCACACTAGGTACTGCTGCTGCGATACCGCTTCCTACCAGAATTGCTATCGGGGTTGCCAAGCATACCAGCACAGACCATTTCATCTCATAAGGCTCTATCTTTTTACCCAA
>USPJ01000032.1 GCA_900556645.1 uncultured Lachnospiraceae bacterium | reverse complement strand
AATGCACCGTGACATTCTCCATGGAACCGATATCTGCTCCATTTCCGTCAAATACCAAGGTGTATTCATTTTCTTTCCATTTGGCATGTAAAGTATCGGTGCCGGAAAGTGTGTAGGAATCTCCACCTTTTCCTACATAAGTTTCATCTTCCTTATACCACCCAAAGAAAGTGTAACCTTCACGGGTCGGTGTTGGAAGTTTTACCACCGGGTCTTTCCATCTGGCGGTCAATGTGGTTTTTCCATTCGCTGCTACATTCATGTTTATGAATGCTTTTCCGGGTTGGTACAAATCCATGGATGTAAGATTATCTAAATTATGTCCAGAACTGGTGGAATATCCTGCGTTTTTACCCCAATAATAATAATGATTCCACAGTGCTAATTTATCATATCCGAATGCTTCCATTACATCTGGATAGATATTTGCATAATACGCATCATTGAAACCATGCTGTGATAATGTTCCATATATCGGATTCCAATTAGAATCATAGCCTATGATGTTACTATCCCATCCTAAGAAAGCCGAATACCCTTCATCATAACTTTCTCCTGTGTTGCCTGAAGTACAGGTTCCTCCTGCCGCATCATAATTCACCCGGTTATACTTATTGGCAAAGGTATTGGCATCCGGGAAGTTATAATAAGTGTCATAGGTATACTTATTTTTGTTCAACTTATTCAGATAGTTTTCATCTATGGAAGTTGCTCCATTCAAATCGTAGTTAATATAATAAGTGTTCGGTGTCCAGTGAGCGGTTAAGGTCGTGTTAGTGCCGTTGATTTGATAAAAATCCCATCCTTTTCCAATATAAGTGTCTCCAATATACCATCCCGTAAAGGTATATCCTGCACGTGTAGGCGTTGGAAGATAGATGACCGGGTCTTTCCATCTGGCAGTTAAAGTAGTCCATTTACCATTGTCCGTCAGGTTCCGGAATGCCTGTCCCGGATTATACAAGTCACTACTGTCTAGATTGTTTGCTCCATGCCCGGAACGGATGGAACGCCCTTCATATACGCCGTGATTACAGTAATGGTTCCATAGGGTCTTCTTATCGTATCCATATGCTGCCATTAAATCCAGATTTGCATTTGCATAATAGGCAGCATTGAACGTCGTTGTGGACTGATACCCGTAACAGTCATATAATAGTCCATTGTTTGTATTTAATACCGTATTATCATCCCATCCTAAGAATGCCGAATATCCGTGATCATAACTTTCTCCTGTATAAACAGAACCACAGCTTCCGCCATTGGCATCATAAGTAACCCTGTTATATTTATTGGCAAAGGTGTCGGCATTTGGAATACCATAGTACTGGTCTGGTCGGTATTCGATGCTGTTTAGATAATTCAAGGTATTCTGGTCTACATAGGTGGCTCCGTTCATGTCATGGTTGATATGATAGCCTACCGGCTCCCAAAGTAAGGTAATGCTATCAACCGCCCAGCCTGCTCCTATATATTGCCGCATATAATAACCACTGTCTGTCTGTATAAATTCATCGTTCCAGTTATGTACCTGTGTACCGCTCCAGTTATCGCTCATTCCGGTTCCGCCATCAACATGTCCTCCCCATCTGAGTGGACGGTAACCCGGTTTTGAGGTTGTAAGGTCCAGATATGGTGTATAGTCGGTCACATCACAGCTCATGGTAACCAGAAGGTCGTAGCCGCCTGCAGCTCTTGGATACAATCCATAATAGATATTTCCTAATCCGAGGTTGTTCCAGTTGCCTCTATAATTTCCTGTACTATCTTCAACCCCAACAATCATAACATTTACGGAACTGCCGACATCATATATCCAGAAATCCTTGTTCTTGATATCCGCACTGACTGCTAACTCCTGCTCTCCATCTTCTTTTGTTATGACGTCTGCAGTATCGTCTTTTTTCTCTTCTTCGCTCTCCTCATTTTCTTCTTTTTCTATATTACTGATGATGTTCTCCCTGCTGATATATCCGTACCCATAAAGGCTGTCCCAGCCTGTCTCACCAAAATCCTCTGCGGATTCTTTCAGACACGCCTCCACATCTGCCTGCGGGTTCTCTTCCAGAATCATGGCAGCATAGGCGGTCAGATAGGCGGCAGATACGGAGGTTCCCTCATAGGTTACATCATCGGAGGTGTCCCCCGTCCCGTTGTCCTTGGTTACTGTTCCAATCGCACAAAAATCCACTTCTTTTCCATGGTTGGAATAAGCAGCAGATTCTTTGTCCTCCGTTACCGCCGATACGGTAAGTGCCTCGGTAATATTTCCCGGCATATAGTCTGTGGTATCTGCTCCGTTGTTTCCTGCGGATACGATAACCGGGATTCCGGCTTCTTTTGCCTGCCGGATGGCAGATGCCAGCATCGGAGATGTTCCTTCGCCGGAAACAGACAGGTTAATAATATCCGCTTTCTTTTCGATGGCTTCCATCATGGCAAGATAGGTGGTGGATACGGTTCCTTTTCCGTTTTCATCAAATGCCTGTATCGGAAGTATCCTGACCTCTTCCCCGGTATTGGAGGCAATGATTTCTGCCATTAAGGTTCCGTGTCCGTTGGTATCCGGGATATATCTGTCATCTTTGATACGTCCTTTTAGAATATTAGAAGAACTGTCCGCTCCGGTATCAATGACCGCTACTACAATCTCCTGTTTCTCTTCTTTCTTTTCTGTGGTATCTTTTCCCGGTTCTTCTGTCTTGGTTTCCTTATTGGTATCCTCTAAGGTTTCTTCTATGCTTTTTGCTTCTTCTGCCTCTTCCTCATAGGCTTCCACGGTTTCATCATACTCTACGCTCATTCCGGCAGCCGTAAACTGTGCGTAGGCATTTTCACAGGTGAATACATCCTCATAGGTCAAAATATGCAGATTTCCATAACCCCGGATACATTCTGTTGCCCCATAGCATTCCGTAAGGTCACTTTCACTGACTACGATTAACCGGGTATGTTCCGTAACCGTCGTTCCTGCTTCTTCTACCATGTCCTGTGGTGTACCTGCTTCTTTTAACCGCACGGCACCGGGAAATACGATTTCCGGCTCCGTATTTCCGGTTTCTCCTGTTACGGTATCTTCTGCTGTTCCGCTAACGTTTGCTTCTTCTCCTACGTTCTCTTCCTGTTGCAACAGTTCATCTGCTGTCTTTTCCGGTGTTTGGTCTGACTGTGTGGTTTCCTGTACATTCCCGCTTGAATCCTCGCTTGCATACACGTTCTGGGGAACACTTCCAAAACACAGGATTCCTGCTAAAGAAAGTGCCAGTATCCGTTTTTTCAATCCCTTCTTTTTCTGCTTCATGTGAAACCTCCTTCTTATGATTCTTCTTCCGGTACTTTTTGTTCCGTTTCTGTTTTGCCATCTTTGATAATTTTAATCATATCCCACGTATCAGACAGAATCTTAACCCCTAAAAGCATTGGTACGAAAATAAACCAAAAGGACAAAACAATGTACTCCGATGGTACAAATTTATATACCTGAAAAATGGAATGTGCAAATCCTAAAAAACAGCATAATACAAACAGGACATAAGGAAAAACCGCTTTCCATCTGTACTTGTTGTAAATGTTTCTAATTTTAATAGTGTCTTTTTCGTTCATAATAATTTCCTCTCTTTCACAATATGCTAAAGACTTTATGTAGTCTCCTTGGATTTTGGTTCTTCCATAATACGAATGATCTGCTTATTCGTAAGTGTTTTTTTTAACTTGAACTGATTTGCCAGTTTCTCTATCGTATCCTGATATGGAAAAAGACTCCTTTCTTTAAGGCATCTCAAAAACTGCCGTATACGTTTTATTTCCGGTTATCTTTTCCGGGAAAACGGCTTTCTCTCCGGTTTCTGTATCCATCCAGTACTGAAATTTTGCTCCATCGGATGTGTCCGAAGGTGCTTTTGGCAGATAGAAGTCTGTTCCCTCTTCTACTTCAAGCTGCTTATACAGCCTGTCCGGCAGATTGTAGGTTACGGTATACCGTTCCTTTTCGGCACGCTGGTCTAAGATTGCGGTACTGGTACATTCCAGAGTTCCTATGTTTCCGTTGGGATGTGTGAACTGTTCCGTTACATGAACGGAAAGTAAACCTTTTTCATAGTCCACGCCTGCTACGTCCACCTTGACGGAAAGGTTCTTATCGTAATCCTCATCACTTCCTGCCTGTATCTGTTCCAATAGAGCCTCACAAAAATCGGCAACAAATTCCTCATTGTTTTCTATCTCATAATCTTTTTTGGTCAGAAGATTTTCCATGACTTCATCTACCGCAGCAGATAAGGCATTGTCTGCTTCATTTTCCCTTGTGGAACGCCCCTCTACGGTCATGACTGCCACTATTGCCAGAATCACAATAAAGCCGCACATGATTCCAAAAATCGCCTGTTTCATAAATGCTTCCTCCTTTTACAATGTGTCCTGCACTTTTACACTCATCCATCCATCTGCACTGCCGCCGCTTCCATCATCCGTGATTATACGCACACGATAGGTTCCGACAGCAGGAAAACACATCCTGTCATTTTCTGCATCATATATGGTTTCTGTTACATCTTCACCGGAACTGTTTTTCACACTTTTTACTTCCAATGTGATATCTTCATCGGTTACGTCAAAAACATCTGTCAGTGTATACTCTGTATTTGCGGTTATCACATTTCCTCTTATATTTGGAAGCGGTCTTGATTTTATCTCTTTGATTTTTCCTGCAGATGCCATGACCTGTTTCTGCTGGGATAATTCCTCTGCCCCTTCTCCTAATGCACTGTAAAGCCCGGTATTCCCTTTTGGTGTTACAATCCCCGAAAAGAGTAATCCCAAAACTGCAATGGCAGCAATCAGTGCAAGGATCGCTCCACCGTAGTTTTTCATAAATTCTTCCATCTTTTTATCCCTCCTTGCAAGGTAAGTTATCATATCTTTAAGCAATATTTTTTATTTCATCAGCCAAGCAGGCTGCCGAAAAAGGTCTTTACCATACCGGCAAAGGGAATTTTTAAAACTCCCATAAAAATACCGATAAGGGCGGCAACCACAATGACACCGATAATTGCGTGCCCATAATTTTCCATAAAAGTATCCATAAAATGCTCCTCTCTGCGTTATCTTTTTAAAAAGAACTTAACTGCTCGATGACATACCAGAACATTCCGCAAAAGGCTACGCCTATCACCAGATAGAGAATTGCCATCCCGTACTGTTCCATAAATGCTTTCATACGCTCACTCCTTATCGTAAATCTGCATTGATTGTGTGCTCCGTATTCATTCCAATGATTGGAATGGTATACTCGTATTTTAAAGTTGCGGTTCCATATACAGCTTTTTGTGACCCTTCCGGCACACAGGTATCTACGATGAGTTCATACTGTTGTTCCCCTGCATCTTCCTTACAGGCATCAATTACCTCCTGTGCATAGTTACTGTTTTCAATCTTTGATACGCAGTCTGCCATAAAGGAGTCTGCATTCCTTGCGTCCACGGAGGAGGAAATAATTCCTACTCCCAGATACACAATGAGTAACGAAAAAAATACTCCGGTAAATGCTTTTATTACTGTTTCCATTCTGTTACCTCCATCTATTTATGTAAACTATAATAAAAAGGAACAGACCTCAAAAGGCTGCTCCTATGAAAAGATACTGTATTTCTATGCTACAAATATCGTTTCCTACATATAACTTCCCATTCCCTGAAATACACAAAAGAAAAACACCACCATATCCAACATCAACTTCGCTCCGCCAATGACCACAGGGGCTCCAAAAAGAAAATACATGGATGCCACTGATTGGCGGTCAACTGCCTTTTGAGCATCATCCAACATTACCTGATTTCTTCTTAGAATATCCGTAATCTGATTTTCGCTGTTTCCTCCTGTTCCGGCGGAAAGGGAATACAGCATTTTCATAGCAGAGGACACTCCTTTGATTTCAAAATCTGCCATAAATTCCAGATAGGGTTCAATGGCTGTGGGATTGTTTTGTAATTTTATATACATTTTCTCCAATTCCGGTTTTAAAATCTCAGGTGCATATTCAAAGGATTTATAGAGAGATACCTGTACACTGTCCGATTGCAGTAAAAGTGACATTTCCATCAGCCATCGGGGAAACTCTCTCTGAATTTCCTCTGTGAGTTTCTTTTTCGCCAAGCGATAATCCAACCTGTGCTGAAACAGCATAAAGGGAATACCTGTGAAAGCAATACCGGCAGCCCACTTCTTATGCCGCATAACGCATATCATTGCAATTACAGCCAGAAAAAATGCATATTTGCAGGATTTTTTTAATTCCTTTTTCTTATCAAATTCCGTCACTTTTTTGTATCGTTTTACAGTTTCTTCAGGGGAACTCAGTTCCCCTGAATCCAGCCAGTCTTCCGATAATTTTTCATCCGCTTTAGCATATACTAATATATCCAAAAACCACATAATTACCGTAGCTGACTGCGCAAATATATTCTTTGAAATATCCATATCTGCCGGAAAAATCCGAACAAACACTATACATAGAAGTATGCTCATTACAATGGAAGCTGTTACCAGATTCCTCTTTCTCTTTTTTTCCTGATACAGATGATTCTGTCGTTGCTCCCACAGGGAACGGTCTTCTAAGAGTAAATCAATGGTCTTATCAAAACTCCCTCCCAGATTTTCCACCTTTAATAAAAAACGGTGAATGGTCTTTAATTTCACGCAAGGGTATTCTTGCTCAATCATACACAATGCTTCAAACTCCGTATCTCCTTCGCTGTCATAGGTATTTAAAATATGTTGTTCCGCCTGTTCTATTAATTTTTCCATTGGCTTGTTTTTAAATTGAATTTTTATATCCTGTAAGGATGCCAGAATCCTTTTGGACTTACGGAAAGAATACAAAAGCTGTTCCATATAGCTGTTAATATCTTCAAAACGCTTCTGATGATACCGACTTTTCTCTGCATTCCTCATCAGCTTCGGAAGGAATAAAAATCCAACTACCATCATCAAAACCAAAAAAGGAAAACTCAATCGAAACAATATCCCCGTACTAATTCCCAAAACGCTGTAAATCAAATAACAACTGGTCTTTTTATACTTCCTCTTTGATTTTTCCACCCTAGTTCCTCCTCTATCTCCCGGCACAAGAACGGTTCCCGGATTCCTGCCCGCAGAAATTTATTCTTGATATCCTCCGAAAGTTCTCCTGTTACCAACTGACCATTGTCAAAAATCAGACTGCTCTGTAACTTTTGATTTTTATTCTCAAAGAGACACAGTTGATCCAGATAACGTCTTTCCTTTCCCTCTTCATTCCTTTTTATGCGAATCAACACAGCCACATCCAAAAAAGAATAGATATCCGATTCCATCCTCTCTCTTCCAATCCTGTCTGCCGCCATATTGACCAATCGCTCCGGCACCTTCCGCACATCATCCGTATGAAGGGTGGTAATGCCATTTACTCCCGTTGTAAGCTGTTGGATATAGGATGCCACTTCTTCTCCCCGTACCTCTGACACCATTAGCCACTTGGGATTCTGTCGAAGGGAGGTCACAATAGCATCCTGATAGCCAAAAAGTTCCGATACCTGAAGCTCTACACAATCTGCATAGGGTTTTATCTGATGATAGTGCCATTCCAAATTATCTTCTATAGTAATCACACGCTCCTTATCCGGTATATAACCACTGAGAAATTTTGCACATTCTGTTTTTCCCACTCCCGGTTCTCCGCAAATCGTCAGATTCATATGAGCTTTTACACAATTTACCAGAAAGGACAGCATTTCCTTACTTACATAACCGCTTTCCACTGCTTTTTTTGCTGTAATTCTTGTGACAGGCAATGTTTTTCGGATACAGATGCTTCGCCCTGTTACCGCAACGGATTCATGCACAATGGAAATACGAAGACGTTTTGTTTCCGCCTCCAGTACCGGATGCTGTTTGTTAAATTCCTTGGACACACTGTTGGCTATCCGCTGGGTAAACTGCCGGATAAAATTCTGAGAAATCTCAATATCTGTCACTTTTCTCCGATTGTTGTTATAATCCCGAACCCACAATTCTTTTCCGTTATAATCAATGTCTGTGATGTCATCATTATCCACAAACTGCCACAGGACGCCAAAAAATTCCGGGGATATTTCAATCCATGTATTTCTTCCTCCCTCTGTCATCAATGACCTCCTGTGTTTGAAGATGCCTTTGTATAAAAATCAGTAATCAGATTCTGGAATGTACCGCTGGTTGCATCAGAGTGAATCACCGCTGTAATAACTGCAATAAGAGCAATAATGGCTATTACGGTAATCACTGCTCCACCGTACTGTTTCATAAATTCTTCCATATTTTGTCCCCTTTCACCTTATGAAATTGTTTGAATTGTTTGTTTTGTGAATTTTTTTGAAATAATAGAATTTGATAAGAAAATTAGAACATCCATTTTGAAAATAATGAATGGAATGTTTTGGAATTATAAATCAAAGAACACATTCTGTCAATATGCAAAAAGTAGAAAAAAAGTTATTTTATATGTATATAATTTTTATTATGAGAACTTTTGTTGCATTATAGTTTCGGTAAAAACAATGATAAAATCCTTTCGAACAAAATTCGAGAATTTTAGAATCTGTGGCTGAAAAAATGTTTTCTGTCTCTTTCACCGACTGAACTGCCCGAGAAGGATGTCCGACTGGAGAAAGACAAGAACGTGAACTTTCTAGTATCATGAAATAGACGTCCTCACAGACATGATAAAACCGCAGCATCAGAAACTCGAACCGTTCTATTATGAAACCACGATAGAACGATTCTCAAACAGTCTGATGCTGCGGTTATGTTTTGTTCGGACGTCTATGTAAATGATACACGAAAGTCCCCTAAAATGTC
>USPJ01000031.1 GCA_900556645.1 uncultured Lachnospiraceae bacterium | reverse complement strand
AAGTTTACAATGATAAGCAGATGCAGTCAGAGTATGATGACTATACAGATAAAATCAAAAAATGGGAAGAGAAAGTTTCCGATATGGAAGATTATTATTTTGACAAATTCAGTGCTATGGAGACAGCACTTTCCAAATTAAATTCACAGCAGTCCCAGCTTTCAGGATTGCTGGGTTCGTAAACAAAGGGGGATGATGATATGGCACTAAACAATGCTTACCAGGCATATAACAACAGCAAGATTTTGACGGCTTCACCGGCTGAACTGACCCTTATGTTATACGAAGGTGCAATTAAGTTCTGCAACATAGCCATTATGGGAATTGAAGAAAAGGATATTGAGAAGGCACATGTCAATATTACAAAGGTGGAGAGGATTATTACGGAGTTTCAGGCAACCTTAGACCATAAATATGAGGTGGCAAAGGACTTTGACAACGTATACTCCTACTTACAGGAACGTTTGAAAGAGGCGAACTTCAAGAAAGACAAGGAGATTCTGGAGGAAGTGCTGACCCATCTTCGTACCATGCGTGATACGTGGAAAGAGGTTATGCGAATCAATAAACTGGCAAAAGCAAACTAGGAGACTTTTATGCAGGAAGAAAGCTATATCCAGATATTAATTCAGAGCCTTCACCAAAAGGTGGAGGCTTTGGACAGTATTATAGAAAAAAACAAAGAACAGTATGAAATTCTTTCCGCAGAAGAGGCGGATATGGATGCCTTTGAGGAAAACGTCAAAGCAAAGAGCGAATTCATTGACAAAATCGTTTTTCTGGATGATGGATTTGAAGAAATCTATGCCAGAGTGAAGGAAGAGCTGGACAAAAACAGAGCCGCCCATGGTGCGGAAATCAAAGAGATGCAGGCATTGATTGCGGAGATTACCGAACGCAGCATGACGGTACAGGCACAGGAGCAGCGGAACAAAGAGCTGGCTACCCAGCAGTTTTCAAAGGCAAAAAGAAAAATCCGTCAGGTAAAGGCGGGGAATAAAGTTGCGGCACAGTATTACAACAGTATGCAGCAGTTGAATGTGGTAGACCCGCAGTTTATGGACAAGAAAAAATAAGAAACAGATAGGAAGACCGGTTTTATTGCGATAGAACCGGTCTTTTGTTATACTCTAAATAATTCAGAGAAAAAGCCGATATAAGTATAAATAGAGAGTTTGCAAAGAAGGTGGCAGAATGAGTCGTTTTATTCCTTTGTCGGTCCCTAATTTTGAGGGAAATGAAGAAAAATATGTAAGAGATGCCGTTGCAGCAGGATGGGTATCTACCGGAGGAGCCTATATCACGGAGCTGGAAGAAAAGATGGCGGTTTTTTTGAAGGTAAAGAAAGCCGTTGCCTGTCAGAGCGGTTCCGCAGCACTTCATCTGGCGATGATGGAATGTGGAGTGGGACCCGGTGATCATGTAATTGTACCCACACTGACTTTTATTGCGGCAGTGAATCCGGTAAAGTATCAGTTTGCGGAACCTATATTTATGGACGCTGATGATTCCTTATGTATGGATCCCCAAAAGTTAGAAGCATTTTGTGGCGAAGAATGTGAAATGCGGGAGGACAGGCTGTTTTATAAAAAGACAGGAAAACCAATTAAAGCATTGGTGGTAGTTCATGTATTTGGAAACATGGCAGACATGGAATCCATTATGGACATCTGTGAACGTTATCATATACGGGTAATTGAGGATGCCACGGAAGCTCTTGGAACAAAATATGAAACAGGCCGTTATGCAGGGAAATATGCGGGAACCATTGGAGATTTTGGAGCATATTCCTACAACGGTAATAAGATTATCACAACCGGCGGAGGTGGTATGTTGGTGGCCCGGAACGAGGCGGAGGCAGAGCATATACACTATATTTCCACCCAGGCAAAAGATGATACACTCTTCTATATACATAATGAAGTGGGATACAACTATCGTATGACCAATGTGCAGGCAGCTTTAGGAGTGGCACAGATGGAAGAACTGCCGGAGTTTATCCAACGGAAAAATTACAACTATGAAGATTACAGAAAGAAGTTGGAAAAATTCCCATACGGACAGTTGCTGGGATTCCGTCCGGGAGTCCATTCTAACCGTTGGTTTTATTCTTTGCAGATAAAAGACGAGGTGTTGGAACGGTTACCGTTGAGGGAGTTCATCTTCCGGCTGCAGGATGCCGGAGTGCAGACCAGAGCTATCTGGGGACTGATACATGAGCAGAAGCCTTATTTGGAAAATGAGGCTTATCAGATTGAAAAGGCGAAATATTACAGTACGAGAATACTGAACCTGCCTTGTTCCACAAATCTGAAGGAAGAAGATATTATATTTGTAGTTGACACATTAGAAAAGACATTGACAGAATTCATGGAGGAAAGGTAGGAAGCCTATGGGAAAGAAAGTATTAGTAACGGGAGCAGACGGATTTATCGGAAGTCATCTGACAGAAAGTTTATTAGAAAAAGGATATGATGTAAAAGCCTTTGCCTATTACAATTCCTTTAATAACTGGGGATGGCTGGATACGCTTCCGAAGGAAAAATTAGACCAAATTGAGATATTTACAGGAGATATCCGAGACCCAAACGGTGTTCGTACTGCCATGAAGGGAGTGGATGAGGTCTTTCATCTGGCAGCATTAATAGCCATCCCATTCAGCTATCACTCACCGGATTCTTATGTGGATACGAATATCAAGGGAACCTTAAACGTATTACAGGCAGGCAGAGATTTGGAGACCGAAAGAATTCTTGTAACTTCCACATCAGAGGTTTACGGAACAGCTCAGTATGTTCCGATTGACGAGAAACATCCATATCAGGGGCAGTCCCCGTATTCGGCAACGAAAATCGGAGCAGACCGCTTGGCAGAGAGCTTTTACCGCAGCTTTGATATGCCGATTTCCATTGTCAGACCATTCAATACCTTTGGACCGAGACAGTCTGCCCGTGCAGTGATACCTACCATTATCTCACAGCTGTTGGCAGGAAAGGAAGAGATTAAGCTGGGCTCGTTAACGCCTACCAGAGATTTTAACTACGTGAAGGATACAGCGGCAGGTTTTATTGCCATTGCAGAATCAGATAAAACGATTGGAGAAGAAATTAATATTGCAACACAGCAGGAGATTTCCATTGGAGATTTGGCAAATGAAATCATTGCCCAGATCAATCCAAAGGCAGTTATCCATTGTGAAGAAGAACGGTTAAGACCGGAGAAAAGCGAAGTAAATCGTTTGCTGGGTTCCAATGAAAAAATCCAGAGACTGACAGATTGGAAACAGCAGTATACCTTTGCACAGGGAATTGAGGAAACCATTGCGTGGATGCGTGAGCATATGAGTGCGTATAAAGCGGATATCTATAATATATAGGAAAAGAAGGATATCTGAATTCAAGGAGGAACAGGCATATGACCTACGAACAGTTGAAGCTATTTCTGACAGAGGCGGACGCCACAGTGGTAGAGGCCATGCAGAAAATTGATACCAATGCCAAAGGAATTTTGTTTATTGTAGACCATCAGGGGAAGATTGCCGGGGTAGTTACGGATGGAGATATCCGACGGTGGCTGATAAAAACAGGAGATTTGTCAGCACCCATTGCAGAATTTGAAAATAAAAATCCCAAAGTGGTTTATGAGAACAATCTTTCCGATGCCAAGGAACTGATGGATAAATTTTCAATCAATGCCTTGCCGGTGATTGATAACCAGAATGTGGTAGTGGATATTCTGTTCCGTGCCGAAGAAATGGAAGAATTTAAAAAGAAGGACAAAAAGACCTTAAAAGATGTTCCGGTCATTATCATGGCAGGAGGAAAAGGAACCAGACTTTATCCTTATACCAAGATTCTTCCAAAGCCTTTAATCCCTATCGGAGACATTCCTATTATGGAACGGATTATTGACCGTTTTCATGATTTTGGTGTGGAGAGATTCTGGGCAACCGTTAATTACAAGAAAAACATGATTAAATCCTATTTTGCAGAGCTGACAACGGATTATTCGCTGGATTATGTGGAAGAGGACAAGCCTCTGGGAACGGCGGGAAGCCTCCATCTGATAAAAGAGAAATTTGAGGTTCCGGTTATCGTCAGCAACTGTGATATTTTAATACAGGCGGATTATGCGGATATTTACAAATATCATATGGAAAGTGAAAATGATTTAACAATTGTTACGGCGTTAAAAAATATTGTGGTTCCTTACGGAGTGATTCATTCCAAGGAGGAAGGAAAAATCAGTAGTATGGAAGAAAAACCAAAGCTGTCCTATTTTGTGAATACTGGTATGTACGTTTTAAGTCCCAAGGCTTTGGAGAGAATACCGAAAGATACCTTTTTTCATATGACAGATTTGGCAGATATGCTTCTTCAGGAAGGCGAACAGGTAGGAATGTATCCAATCAGTGAAGAATCCTTCTTGGATATGGGAGAGTTTGAAGAAATGCACCGTATGGAGCAGAAACTGCATATCAAAGCAGAGTAGGAGGCAAAGATGGGAAATCTTGCAATTATTACCGCAAGAAGCGGTTCCAAAGGATTAAAGGATAAAAATATCAAGCCGTTAAAGGGAAAACCTCTGCTGGCATATTCTATAGAAGCAGCACGAAAATCCGGTTTATTTGAGGAAGTATATGTTTCTACCGATTCGGAAAAGTATGCTGAAATTGCCAAGGAATACGGAGGGGATGTGCCTTTTTTGAGAGAAAAAGAAAATGCCAATGATACGGCATCCTCTTTGGATACGGTACAGGAGGCATTGAATAAATACAAAGAAATGGGCAGGGAGTTCGATACAGTCTGCCTGCTTCAACCTACATCTCCGTTGCGACAGCCGGAAGACATCTGTGCAGGATATGAGCTTTTACAGCAGAAAAATGCCCGGGCGGTTATCGGCGTAACAGAGACAGACCACTCGCCCCTGTGGTGCGGAGTGCTGCCGGAAAATGGAAATTTGGAGAACTTTATTTCTAAGGAGACCCTGGCAAAACCAAGACAGCAGTTGCCAACTTATTATCGCATCAACGGAGCTTTGTATATTTTTCAAAGAGAAAGCTTTTCGCCGAAAATGAATCTGTATGAGGCGGATTGCTTCGCTTATGTAATGCCGAAAGAGCGTTCCATTGACATTGATGATGAGATGGATTTTCAGATGGCGGAACTTTTAATGAAATAAGAACAAACAAAAAAGACTTGAATCAAATTCCTTGGTTCAAGTCTTTTTAACAATAACGATCTAACATTAATCCCGAATATACAGAAGAGATATACGGAGTTGCCTGAATGTGGTTTGGATTCTTGTAAGCAACTACCACCTTGTTCACGTAATTCATCGGGTTGATGGAAGCCTTTGTAGCCTTTTCGTTCAATGCATCCTTAAAAGCATTGAGAACCGAAAAGCTTTCTTTGGCATCCTCGGAAGAAATAGCATCGGATAGTAAAGCACGATCCAGATGAATCTTTCCGTCTGCCGTGGTTTTCAGTCCGATAGCTTCCAGTTCATTTGCGTAAGTATTCGGAACACTTTTCATATCATTGAGGAGTCGGTTGCCCTGCTGGCTGGCTCCGGTATGATCTGTGGCAATATCAATTACAGAATTATAAGAATCAATCAATTCATTCAGGTTATCTGCAACGGCATCCACGCTGGTCTTATATCCCACAGTCTCTGTTTCGCCCGGCGTGCTGACGTTTTTCAAAGTCAATTCAAAGGTCTTATTGATTGTAATTGTATTTGAATAAGAAGAATGTTCCTTTCCATTCAACAGGAAGGAAGAGTTTTCTGCCGGATGGGTAATGTGGTTCATTCCCAATGTTCTCATTGCTGCATAAGAACCGGTGGTTCCTTCCGGGATAATCTCAAAGAGAGAAGTCTCGTCGTTGCTCAGACCGGTCTGGGTAGAGTAGAGGTTCAAAGCACTCTCTGCTTTGTCGTTGGAGAGCACCTCTGCCTTCAATCCGATGTCTGCATTATTCACCAGTCTTGCCAGTTTATCCAGAATATCTTTATTGGTTTCCCCTTCGTTCACATTGTATTGAAATTCATAGGAAGCGGAAGGTGTGTTCAAATCAAAGGAATAACTTCCCACGGCAATATCACGACCGCCGTTTGGAAGAAAATTACCGGTATTAATCTGAGGAGTAGCCAGTTGGCGAACCTCAATCTCAAAATCATTCATGGTTTCGGACTCTTTGCCGGAACCGATATATTTTGCCGTAACAACCTCCTCGTTGGAAGAGGTGGCTACTTTTTTAGAAAAAGCACTCTCAATACCGCTGTCATCCGTAGAAAGGGAAGAGATTACATTTTTAATCTGACGTGCACTTTCCTTGACATCAATGGCAAACTTGGTTACGTCACCGGATTCCTGAATCTTATACAGCGGAGACTCCTGGTTTGTCTTGACAATCTTATTGTAAATATCACGCAGTTCACTCTTTTTGTGAGAATCATAACGGGATACCGTTGAATTCGCATATGTACTTAGATAGTAATTATAAACTGTGTCTATGGCAGCCATAATCCATTCCCCTCCTTTCTTCCTTGAAATATGCTTGATGCATCGGGGTATAATAAATCCATTTATACAACTACATTATAATATGGATTTGTAAATTTGTCATCCACTAAATAGCCGAAAAAAGCCACTTCTCTTACTCTATATATCGGCAAAAAAGCAGATGGCATTAGAGGAAAGAAGAAAAAATAGATTGATTTCTACTATATATAGTGTTAAACTAAACCAATACTGCAAGAAATGAAAAAGGTATTGACGTGAAAAAATGATTGTGATATATTAGACTAGCGATGGAAGTAGGTCTTTTTTTTATGCCTAAAAACAGAAAGAATTAAAGTGGAGGTGGAAGTTGTGCGCACAAAGATAACATTGGCGTGTACGGAATGTAAACAGCGTAATTACAACACGACAAAGGACAAAAAAGCTCATCCGGACAGAATGGAAACAAAGAAATATTGTAGATTCTGCAAAACTCATACATTACACAAAGAAACAAAGTAATCAGTTTTGGATAGAGCAAAGGAAGTGACTAAGATGGGAGAAACCAATCAGAATGAAGGCACTCTGAAAAAAGAGAGCAGGTTTGCCGGTCTGAAGGCTGAATTTCATAAGATTATTTGGCCTGATAAAGAATCACTTACCAAACAGACGACGGCAGTTGTAGTAACATCTGTTGTTTTAGGTTTGATTATTGCACTTCTGGATTATGTGATTCAGTATGGTGTGGATTTCCTAGTAAATTTATAATGGAGGCAAAGGTGATTTTATGGCAGAGGCACACTGGTATGTAGTTCATACCTACTCAGGATATGAGAATAAGGTAAAGGCGAACATTGATAAGACAATTGAAAACAGACATCTTGAAGACCAGATATTAGAAGTTCGGGTTCCGATGCAGGATGTGGTTGAATTGAAAAATGGTGCTAAGAAGCAGGTTCAGAAGAAAATGTTTCCGGGTTATGTACTTATTAATATGGTAATGAATGATGACACATGGTATGTTGTCAGAAATACCAGAGGCGTTACCGGATTTGTTGGTCCGGGATCCAAGCCGGTACCACTCACTGAAGCTGAAATGAGACCATTGGGAATCAAATCAGACAATATAGTAGTTGATTTCGCAGAGGGAGATATGGTTGTTGTAACCGGTGGTGTATGGAAAGACACCATGGGAGTTATCCAGACTATGAACCACAACAAGCAAATCGTTACTATTAACGTAGAACTTTTTGGTCGCGAGACACCAGTAGAAATAAGTTTCGCAGATGTAAGAAAGACAAACTAAAAGGAGGTTTATCCAAATGGCAAAAAAAGTAGAAGGATATATCAAATTGCAGATTCCGGCTGGTAAGGCAACACCTGCACCACCTGTAGGACCTGCACTTGGACAGCACGGCGTTAATATTGTGGAGTTTACAAAACAGTTCAACGCAAAGACTGCTGATCAGGGAGACTTAATCATCCCTGTAGTAATTACCGTATATGCGGACAGAAGTTTCAGCTTCGTAACAAAGACTCCGCCGGCACCGGTATTGATCAAGAAGGCATGCAACATCAAATCCGGTTCTGCAGTACCGCAGAAGGACAAAGTAGCTACCATTTCCAAAGCAAAATTACAGGAAATCGCAGAGCTGAAGATGCCGGACTTGAATGCTGGTTCTTTAGAGGCAGCTATGAGCATGATTGCAGGAACATGCAGAAGTATGGGAGTTACTGTTGAGGAGTAGACCGAAAGCAACTTGGTAACTACCTTGTAATAAAAATAAATCAAATCGCAAAAAAGACTGAAACAAAACAATCGTGGGAGGGATTTCTCCCGATATTACCACTAGGAGGTTTTTTAATGAAAAGAGGAAAGAAATATGTAGAGGCTGCTAAGAATATTGACAGAACTGCTCAGTACGACGTTGCAGAAGCAGTTAGCCTTGTAAAAAAAGCAGCAGTTGCAAAATTTGATGAGACAATCGAAGCTCACATCAGAACAGGCTGTGATGGACGTCATGCAGAGCAGCAGATTCGTGGAGCCGTTGTATTACCACACGGAACAGGAAAATCTGTAAAAGTATTAGTTATTGCAAAGGGCGACAAATTAGATGAGGCACAGGCAGCAGGAGCAGACTTCGTTGGTGGAGAGGAATTGGTTCCGAAGATTCAGAACGAGGGATGGTTAGATTTCGATGTTGTTGTTGCTACTCCTGATATGATGGGTGTTGTTGGACGTCTCGGACGTGTACTCGGACCTAAGGGATTAATGCCAAACCCGAAGGCTGGTACAGTAACAATGGACGTTACAAAAGCTATCCAGGAAATCAAAGCTGGTAAGATCGAGTACAGACTTGATAAGACAAACATCATTCACGTGCCAATCGGAAAAG
>USPJ01000030.1 GCA_900556645.1 uncultured Lachnospiraceae bacterium | reverse complement strand
GATTTAGAGGTTCAAAGAAATCTACTCCATATGCTGCACAGATGGCAGCAGAAACTGCTACAAAAGCAGCTCTTATTCATGGTTTAAAAACAGTTGACGTAATGGTAAAAGGACCTGGTTCAGGAAGAGAAGCAGCAATCCGTGCATTACAGGCTTGCGGTCTGGAAGTTTTAAGCATCAAAGATGTAACTCCTGTACCACATAACGGATGTCGTCCACCAAAACGTAGAAGAGTTTAATTAGGAGGTAGATCTAAGATGGCAGTAAATAGAACACCAGTCTTAAAAAGATGCAGATTCCTTGGTTTGGATCCTGTATATTTAGGATATGACAAGAAATCCAATAGAGAGTTAAAAAGAGCAAACAAGAAGATGTCTGAGTACGGTCTTCAGTTAAGAGAGAAACAGAAAGCAAAATTCATTTACGGTGTATTAGAGAAACCTTTCCGTAATTACTATGAAAAAGCTGATAGAATGAAAGGACTGACAGGTCCTAACTTAATGATTATTCTGGAGAGCAGACTGGACAACGTAATCTTCAGATTAGGATTCGCCAGAACCAGAAAAGAAGCAAGACAGATTGTAGACCATAAGCATGTATTAGTAAACGGCAAAGTGGTTAACATTCCTTCCTACTTAGTAAAAGCAGGAGATACCATCGAAATCAAAGAGAAATGCAAAGGATCTCAGAGATACAAAGATATCTTGGAAGTAACAGGCGGAAGATTAGTTCCTGAATGGTTAGACGTAGATCAGGAGAACTTAACAGGAACTGTAAAAGAGTTACCTTCCAGAGAGGTAATTGACGTACCTGTAGACGAGATGCTCATTGTCGAGTTATATTCTAAATAATATGTAACGCAATGATACCCAAAAAGGAGGGACTTTGTAGTGTTTGAGTTCGAAAGACCAAAAATTGATATCGCTGAGATTTCAGAAGATAAAAAATACGGCAAATTTGTCGTAGAGCCTTTAGAGAGAGGTTATGGTACAACACTTGGAAACTCTTTAAGAAGAATTATGCTTTCTTCTTTACCGGGGGCTGCTGTAAGTCAGGTTAAGATTGACGGTGTGTTGCATGAGTTTTCTTCCATTCCGGGAGTAAAAGAAGATGTGACTGAAATCATCATGAATATCAAAAACCTTGCAATCAGAAACAACAGCTCAACCAACGAGGCAAAAGTTGCTTACATTGAATTTGAAGGCGAAGGCGTGGTAACAGCAGCAGATATCCAGAAAGATTCTGATATCGAAATCATGAATCCGGATTTAGTTATCGCACATTTAAATGGCGGACCGGACTGCAAATTGTATATGGAGTTAACCATTACAAAAGGCAGAGGATATGTAAGTGCTGACAAGAATAAAAGTGAAGATGTACCGATTGGAGTCATTGCAATCGATTCAATCTACACACCGGTAGAGCGTGTGAACTTATCCGTAGAAAATACCCGTGTAGGTCAGATTACCGATTACGATAAGCTGACATTGGACGTATATACTAACGGAACCTTAGAGCCGGATGAGGCAGTCAGCCTCGCAGCGAAGGTTTTAAGCGAGCATTTGAATTTATTCATTGATCTTTCCGAAAATGCTAAGACAGCAGAGGTTATGGTTGAGAAGGAAGATGACGAGAAGGGCAAGGTTCTGGAAATGAACATTGACGAGTTAGAGTTATCTGTTCGTTCTTATAACTGTCTGAAGAGAGCCGGAATTAATACGGTTGAAGAGCTGACCAACAGAACACCGGAAGATATGATGAAGGTTCGTAACTTAGGACGTAAGTCTTTAGAAGAAGTATTAGCAAAATTAAAAGAGTTAGGCTTGCAGCTCAACCAGGGTGACGAGTAAATTTTCATAGGGCTTTAAAGTCCTATGCACCAAGGTTTTGACTCATATATGGCTGAACCGGTAAGACCACAAGGCACGGAGCGGTCATCTCATGAGTGGCAATATAGTTAACATTCGGTAAGTAAGACCAAAGGGCGTGGCCGGATGTTCCACAAATGGAGGAGAATTAAAATGGCAAAATATCGTAAATTAGGAAGAACATCTGATCAGAGAAAAGCATTAATCAGAAACCAGGTAACAGCATTGTTATACAATGGAAAAATCGTTACCACAGAGGCGAAAGCAAAAGAAGTTCGTAAAGTAGCAGAGGGATTAATCGCTTTAGCTGTAAAAGAGAAAGACAACTTTGAAGAGGTTACTGTAACTGCAAAGGTTGCCCGTAAGGACAAAGACGGTAAGAGAGTAAAAGAAGTAGTAGACGGAAAGAAAGTTACCGTATACGATGAAGTTGAAAAGACCATCAAAAAAGATATGCCTTCCCGTTTACATGCAAGAAGACAGATGTTAAAAGTTCTTTACCCTGTAAAAGAGGTTCCTGCTGAAGGAGCTCAGAGAAAGAAAAACACAAAGAACGTAGATTTATGTGAGAAATTATTCACAGAGATTGCACCAAAATATGCAGACCGCAACGGTGGTTACACAAGAATCATCAAAATCGGACAGCGTAAAGGTGACGGAGCGTTAGAGGTTGTACTTGAGTTAGTATAATAGAACGGAAATTATAGAAAATCCGCTGTAATCAGTAGTTGGAATGTACTGGTTATAGCGGTTTTTTATGCTTGAAAATCCGTTTTAGATAAATTCCATCAGGCAAGAGACAGGGTGAAAATAAATTCCGTGCCAACCCCTTCGGTGCTGATGACATTAATATTTTCATCCTGAAGGTTTATAATTTCCTTTACAATGGCAAGACCAAGCCCGGTACCCTTGGTATCCTTTCCGCGGGAGGAATCCATTTTGTAAAAACGATCCCATATCTTAGAGACCGAGTCTCTGGGAATGCCGATGCCGAAATCCTTAATAGAAAAATAAACCTTACCGTTTCGGGTAGTGGTATCGATAAGGATAGAACCGTCGGTATTGGAAAATTTGATGGCATTGTCAATCAGATTATAAAGAACCTGTTGAATTTTTCCCATATCTGCATGAACCATCAGTGGTTCATCCTCAAAAAGCAATTCCACGGAAACCTGTTTTTTCTCCAAAGCACCTTCAAAGGTGGTTAAAGTCTGATGTATAATATGATGAAAATCAAAATCCGTCAGGTCTAAAATCATATTCTTGGATTCGTATTTGTTCAGCTCTAAGAGACTCTCCGTCAGTTTGGTAAGACGCTCTGTTTCAAACAGGATGATGTTGAGATATTTCTCCTGCATTTCCACCGGAATAGTTCCATCCAGCATTGCATCCACATAACCCCGGATGGAGGTCAGTGGGGAACGGAAATCATGGGAAACGTTGGATATAAAGGTTCGTTGTTTTCCCTCAATGGTTTCCAGTTTATCTGCCATATAATTCAAAGAGGCAGCAATATATTTCATTTCAATATTATTTTCGTAAAGGGGAAGCTGTTCTTGATAATTACCATTTGCATATTCCTTTGCGGCATCTGAAAGCTTCTTTAAAGGACGTTGAAAACGAAAAACCACAAATAGAATTAATGCAAGATAAAGAAGAAACAAAATCCCCCACATGAAATCACTCATTTTTTAACCTCGAATTTGTAACCGATACCCCAGACCGTAGCAATCCGCCATGAGGCATGGTCTTTAATTTTTTCACGGAGACGTTTTACATGGACGTCCACAGTACGGGTATCACCAATATATTCATAGCCCCAGATGTTGTCTAAAAGCTGTTCTCTGGTAAATACCTGATTTGGTGAAGAAGCCAGAAAATAGAGCAGTTCCAATTCCTTTGGAGGCATCTCAATGGCTTTGTCATAGTAGAGAACCGAGTAATTCGAAAGATTTACGACTAAGTCATCATAGGCAACACATTTTAAGTCCGGACGAGCGGCGGTAGGGGCAGGTGCCGGCTGATAACGCCGTAGCACAGCCTTAACCCTTGCCACCAGCTCCTTGGTATCAAAAGGCTTTAGAAGATAATCATCTGCCCCCAGTTCCAGTCCCAGAACCTTGTCAAAGACTTCCCCTTTTGCGGAAAGCATAATAATCGGGGTATTGGATTTGCCGCGAATCTCACGGCAAACCTGATAACCGTCAATGCCCGGAAGCATTAAGTCCAGAATAATCAAATTAGGCTGATAGGAGTCAAAGACTTCCAAAGCCATCTCGCCGTCATGCACCATCCGGGTGTCAAAACATTCTTTCGTAAGGTAGAGAGAAATAAGCTCTGCGATGTTTACATCATCGTCTACAACTAAAATTTTTTGCTTATTCATAAATAAACCTTCTTTCTTAGCGGAATTCAGCAATGGTAACGCCGGCGTCACCTTCTCCAAATTCAGCTAAATGATAATTTTTTACAAATTTTACCCGTTTTAAATAGCCGTGTACCGCATTGCGGAGAGCACCGGTACCCTTTCCGTGGACAATCCGCACGGAAGGCAGGTGGGCCAAGTAGGCATCATCCAAATATTTATCTAACACAGCAAGTGCCTCGTCCACGGTTTTTCCGATTAAATTAATTTCTGTGGAGATACTTGCTGTTTTACTCATCTTAATCTTTCCGGCACTGGTCTTTTGGAATTTCTTCTCATTGGTATTGGTATCGTCCGGCAGTAATACCAAATCCTTGATATTCACCTGAGAACGGAGAATTCCCATCTGTACGAACAGATTTCCTTTGGCATCCGGCAGAGAATGTACCGTGCCCTTCAGATTCATGCTGAGAACCTTGACGGAATCCCCGATACGCAGCTTTTTCGGTGCGTTGACATTGGTGGACGTCTTGGATTTCATCGCCATGTTTTTCTCCACAGTGTTCATTTTATCCCGCAGACGGGCACGTTCTTTTTCCATCTGTTTGGTATCGCCCTGCACATTGCCGTATTTGTTGAGATTCCGAATAGAAGTGTCAGCCACTTCCTTGGCTTCCCGCAGAATCTTGTGGGCTTCTTCATTGGCCTCCCGCAGAATCTTTTCCCGGCTGTTGTCCAGACGCTCCTGTTTTTCCTCCAGCTTTTTCTTGAGGGTTTCAATCTCTGTTTTGTAGGAGGCAATTTCCAACTGTTCTTTTTCGATGGTAACACGGCTGGTTTCCAGACTGGCAATCAAATCTTCAAAATTTTCCTGACTTTCGGAAATACGGGATTTGGCATCCTCAATGAGAGAAGAATCTAGTCCCAACTTACCGGAAATGGCAAAAGCATTACTTTTTCCCGGAATACCGATTAAAAGACGGTAGGTAGGGCTCAAGGTAGCAACGTCAAATTCACAGCAGGCATTCTCCACTCCTTCGGTGGACAGAGCAAAAACCTTAATTTCGCTGTAATGTGTGGTAGCCATAGTGCGGATACCACGCTCATGAAGGCGGGACAGAATTGCGATTGCCAGAGCGGCACCCTCCGTAGGGTCTGTTCCGGCACAAAGCTCATCAAACAATACCAGAGAATTTTCATTTACCTGCTTCAAAATGGTTACAATATTCGTCATGTGAGAAGAGAAGGTACTTAAATTCTGTTCAATACTCTGCTCATCTCCAATGTCTGCGAAAACATCGGTAAAAATGGAAAGCTGGCTGCGGTCATTTGCCGGAATGTGAAGTCCTGCCTGCCCCATGAGGGAAAACAATCCCACAGTCTTTAAGGACACGGTCTTACCTCCTGTATTAGGTCCTGTTACAATCAACAGGTCAAAATCTCCGCCCAACTGTATATCAATAGGAACCACCTTTTTCTTATCTAAAAGAGGATGGCGTCCTTTCTTAATGTCAATAAAACCATCGGTGTTGAAAATCGGGGCAACACCGTTCATATCCTTTGCCAGAAGAGCCTTTGCAAAAATAAAATCCAACTGTACCAGAATGCGGTAATCCTCCAAGATATAAGGGATATATTCGGAAGCTAAGTTGCTGAGATTTGCCAGAATCACATTGATTTCTTCCTGCTCCTTTAAGGACAGCTCCTTCAGCTCATTGTTTAAGTTCACAATCGCCAAAGGCTCGATAAAGACAGTAGAACCTGTGGAAGACTGGTCGTGAACCATACCTGCCACCTGATTCTTGGAATCTGCTTTTACCGGAAGACAGTAACGTCCGTTTCGCATGGTAATGACATTGTCCTGTAAATATCCGCTGGCAGAGGCAGAATTTAGCAGGCTGTTCATCTGTGAATGAATCTTGTCCTGCATGCCCCGCATACTCCGACGGATGGATTTGAGGTTGCTGCTGGCATCGTCACTGATTTCATCCCGAGAGATGATACAGCGGCGGATTTCCTCCAAAAGGGGTGTCAGCGGTTCGATTCCGTCAAAAAAAGCATCCAGAGAATCGGAAATGGTTTCATCCCGGTCGGTTCTGGAAAAAGCTTTGGCACGTTTTGCAACCTCTAATAGGGAGGCTAATTGTAATAATTCCTCAATGCCCAAAGAAGCACCGATTTCTAAGCGTTTCATGGAAGCTGTTACGTCATGGATTCCCAGAAAAGAAAGGCTTCCGGCTTTGAAAATACGAGTCAGAGCATCGGCGGTCTGCTGCTGTGCCTGTCGGATTTCTTCAAGGTCTGTCATAGGTGTCAGTTCCCGGCAAAGCTTTTTGGCGGCTTCACAGTTGGCGTGAACCGACAGTAAATCAATAATTTTGTTATATTCTAAAGTTTTTAAAGCTTTTTGATTCATAGTTTCTCTCCAAATTTGTACTAAATTCATTTTACCCCAAAAGACTGAGAATGAAAAGAAAAATCTCTTGCAAGGACTGTCTGGGAAAAGTATAATAGGCATAGATTCGGGGAGACAGACAAAGAATTTTTAATAGAAAGGATGCACGGAATGTGCAGGTAGTTATATGAAATATATCGATATGCTCCGGGAAGGAGAAAGAATCAACGAGATTTATCTTTGTAAATTTAAGCAGACCGCTTTGACCAAGGCGGGAAAACCATACGGAAATCTGGTGTTACAGGATAAGACCGGAACCGTGGATGCAAAAATATGGGATTTGGATTCCAGCGGAATTGAGGAATTTGATTCTCTGGATTACATACAGGTAACCGCAGACGTTACCAGCTTTCAGGGAGCACTTCAGTTAAACGTAAAACGGGTGCGGAAAGCAGAGGAAGGAGAATTCGAGCCATCGGATTATCTTCCGGTCAGTGAGAAGGATATTGACCAGATGTATCAGGAATTGGCAGAATATATCCGAAGCGTGCAGAATCCATATTTAAAACAGTTGTTGTCCGGGGTATTTTTGGAGGACGAGGATTTTGAAAAGCGTTTTAAATTCCATTCTGCAGCCAAAAGCGTACACCACGGATTTGTGGGAGGTCTTTTGGAACATACGTTAAGTGTTACCAAAATCTGTGACTTTTTTGCCGGAAATTATCCTATGATAAACCGGGATTTGTTACTGACAGCAGCAATGTTCCATGATATCGGAAAATTAGAGGAGCTTTCCACTTTCCCGGAAAATGATTACACGGATGAGGGACAGCTTCTGGGTCATATTATGATGGGAGCGGAATTTGTAGGAGAACGTATCCGTCAGATACCGGATTTCCCGGTTCGTCTTGGAAATGAATTGAAGCATTGTATTTTAGCCCACCACGGAGAGCTGGAATACGGTTCACCGAAAAAGCCGGGACTGATAGAGGCACTGGCATTGAGCTTTGCAGATAATACGGATGCTAAGATGGAGACGATGAAAGAGGCTCTTTCTGCCACCGCAGAGGGAAATACGGAGTGGCAGGGCTACAATCGTTTCTTGGAGTCCAACATTCGCAGAACGAGCAAGTAAAATGATGAAAAAAGATGATATTTTAACCATAAAAATTGAAGATATGGGAATTGACGGAGAGGGAATCGGCAGAGCCGAAAATATCCCTCTTTTTGTCAAGGATGCAGTCATTGGGGATTTGGTATCCGTAAAGATTATGAAAATGAAAAAGAATTACGGATACGCACGTCTGATGGAGATTTTGGAGCCATCGGAGTATCGTGTGACACCTCGCTGTGAATTTCACAGAGCCTGCGGCGGCTGTCAGATTCAGGGACTCTCCTATGAAAAACAACTGGAGTTCAAGGAGCGAAAGGTGCGGAATAATCTGATGCGGATTGGCGGTTTTTCCGAAGAATTGCTGAATGAGGTCATGGAGCCGATTATGGGCATGGAGGAGCCGTATCACTATCGCAATAAGGCACAGTTTCCGGTGGGAAAAGATAAGGATGGAAACATTATCACGGGATTCTATGCAGGCAGAACCCACAATATTATTCCCAATCGGAATTGTCTGTTGGGAATGCCTCAAAATGAGAAGATTCTGGATGTGGTAATTTCCTTTATGGAACAATACCACATAGAGCCATACGATGAAAAGACCCATCAGGGTGTGGTGCGTCATGTGCTGACCCGATATGGATTTACCACCGGAGAATGGATGGTTTGTGTGGTCATCAATGCACCGAAGCTGCCACATGCAGAGAAATTGGTAGAAGAATTATGTAAACTAGACGGTATGACCAGCATTTCCATAAATATCAATGAGAAGAACACCAATGTGATATTGGGAGAAAAGGTAGAGACGCTTTGGGGACAGGATTATATTACAGATTACATTCACCTGAGAACCGGAGAAAATCTGGAGCAGCAGGGAGCAGGAATTGCCTATCGGATTTCTCCACAGTCTTTTTATCAGGTAAATCCGATTCAGACAGAAAAGCTTTATTCCACCGCCTTGGAGTATGCAGGGTTAAACGGTGGCGAGACGGTCTGGGATTTGTACTGCGGTATCGGAACCATTTCGCTGTTTCTGGCACAGAAGGCAAAAAAAGTGTACGGTGTGGAGATTGTGGCACCTGCCATTGAGGATGCCAGAACCAATGCCAAGATTAATCAGATTACCAATACAGAGTTTTTTGTGGGAAAGGCAGAGGAGGTCTTGCCGGATTTTTATGAGAGGGAAAGTGCAAAGGGAAC
>USPJ01000029.1 GCA_900556645.1 uncultured Lachnospiraceae bacterium | reverse complement strand
TGAAAAACAGGGTGCGTCAATATTTCCAGAGCAGCAGAAATAAGGGCGCAAAGATTGAACAGATGGTTACCCATATCACCAGATTTGAGTATATTATCACAGATTCGGAACTGGAAGCCCTTGTGCTGGAGTGTAATCTGATCAAGGAGCACAGACCGAAATATAATACCATGCTCAAAGATGATAAGAGTTATCCGTTTATCAAAGTCACAGTAAATGAGGAATATCCCAGAGTCCTTTTTGCCAGAAGAATGAGGAAAGACAAGGCGAAATATTTCGGACCATATACAAGTGCCGGGGCTGTAAAAGATGTGATCGAGCTTGTGCGAAAACTTTATAAGGTGCGATCCTGTAATCGGGTACTGCCAAGAGATTGTGGGAAGGACCGTCCATGTCTGTACTATCACATGAAACAGTGCAGTGCGCCATGCCAGGGCTATGTGAGTTCAGAAGAATATAAGAAAAATATCGCAGAACTGCTGAAATTTCTCAATGGAGACTTTAAGGATACGATTGATATGCTTACCGATAAAATGATGGCAGCTTCCGAAGAAATGCGTTTTGAGGATGCCATGGAATACCGGGATCTGATCCGCAGTATCCAGAAGATCGGAGAACGTCAGAAAATTACAGGTTACGGAGAGGAAGATAAGGATATCATCGCAGTTGCCATGGATGAAAGCCTTGATCTGCGGGAGCAGGATGCTGTTGTACAGGTATTCTTTGTCCGGGGAGGCAAACTGATCGGGCGGGAGCATTTCTATTTGCGTGTGGCGCGTGGCGATACAAAGGCTCAGGTATTATCCAGCTTTATGAAGCAATTTTATGCCGGAACTCCGTTTATCCCACGTGAGATCATGCTGCAAAAAGAAATCGAAGATGCCAAGATCATAGAGGAATGGCTTACAGATCGAAGAAAGCAGCGAGTCTATATCAGGGTACCGAAGAAAGGTACGAAAGAGAAGCTGGTAGAGCTGGCAGAAGAGAATGCAAAGATGGTTCTGGATAAAGACAGAGAGCGTATCAAACGTGAAGAAGGAAGAACCATCGGAGCCATGAAAGAGATTGCTGCACTGTTGGGCATGGAGGAGATAAAGCGGGTGGAAGCATTCGACATTTCCAACACCAGCGGTTTTGAAAGTGTAGGTTCCATGATTGTCTATGAAAAGGGAAAACCGAAGCGAAGTGACTATCGTAAATTCAAGCTTCGTACCGTTCAGGGACCGGATGATTATGCTTCCATGTATGAGGTGCTGACAAGAAGGTTCCGTCATGGTTTACAGGAGCAGCAGGAATTAGAGGATGGCAGTCAGGAACTGGGAAGCTTCAATCGTTTTCCTGATTTATTGATGATGGACGGAGGAAAAGGTCAGGTGAATATTGCCCTTGCGGTATTGGAAGAGTTGCATTTGGATATTCCGGTCTGCGGAATGGTAAAAGACGATAACCATAGAACCAGAGGATTGTATTATCAGAATGAAGAAATTCCTATGGATAAAAACAGTGAGGGCTTTCGGCTGATTACCAGAATACAGGATGAGGCACACCGATTTGCCATTGAGTATCACCGTTCCCTCAGGAGCAAAAGTCAGGTGCACTCTGTTCTGGATGATATACCGGAAATAGGAGCTGCCAGAAGAAAGGCATTGATGAGGAATTTTGATTCCATTGATGACATACGAAATGCGGAAATTGAAGAGCTGGAGGCGGTAGAATCCATGAATCGCAGAAGTGCGGAAGCTGTATACAAGTTTTTCCATACCTAGTTGTTGAAGCGGTTATTTTTCTGTGATATGATGAAGAATAGAGGAAAGTTTTTATAAAAAAGATACTGGAGAAGGAGAGTCGTATGAGCCAGAAAAGCGTCAATGTATCCAAGTTGGCAAAACTGTTGGATTTAAGAGTTTTTACCGAAAGCTTGGACTTGAAAAAACATAAGGTAACGTTGTCGGATGTCAACCGTCCGGCGTTGCAGTTAAGCGGTTATTTTGAGTATTTTGAACCTAACCGTGTGCAGATTATCGGAATGGTAGAGGTCAGCTTTTTAAAACAGTTGGATAAGGATAAACGAATCAGCATTTATCAGGAATTGTTGGGGAAAGAAATTCCGTGTATTATCTTTTGCCGTGATTTTGAACCGGATGAAGATTTTCTGCGGATTGCAAATGAAAAAGATGTTCCACTGCTGGGAACCGACCGCACCACTTCCAGTTTTATGGCAGAGCTGATTCTCTGCTTGAGCGAAGAACTGGCACCGACGGTGACCATTCACGGTGTACTGGTGGATGTCTACGGAGAGGGTCTGTTGATTACCGGTGAAAGTGGAATCGGTAAAAGTGAGGCAGCATTGGAGCTGATACACCGGGGACACCGTCTGGTAACAGATGATGTGGTGGAAATAAAAAGAATCAATGAGCATACATTGATTGGAACCTCCCCGGCAATTACCAGACATTTTATTGAATTGAGAGGCATCGGAATCGTGGATGTCAAGACATTGTTCGGTGTGGAAGCGGTAAAGGAAAAACAGAACATTGATTTGGTCATTAAATTAGAGGATTGGAAGAAAGAAAATGAATATGACCGTCTGGGCTTAGAGGAAGAATATACAGAAATACTGGGCAATCAGGTAGTATGCCACACCCTGCCAATCCGTCCGGGCAGAAACCTTGCGGTTATCTGTGAATCCGCAGCGGTAAACCACAGACAGAAAAAAATGGGGTATAATGCGGCACAGGAGTTATACCGCCGTGTGCAGGAAAATCTGAATAAAAGCGAAGAAGATGAATAAGAAAAGAGGTAATAAAAATGGAAAGAGAAAATGCGTGGAAGAAATATCCGGAAGGAAAAAAGAGAGAACCGGTGTTAAAATTCGGAGAGGACTATCGTCAGTTTCTCTCGGACTGTAAGACCGAGCGTGAATGTGTAGAATTTTTTGAGGCACAGGCAAAGGCGGCAGGCTATATCCCTTTACAGGAGGCCATTGAGAAAAAACAGGCATTAAAACCGGGAGATAAAATTTATGTAAATCAAATGGGAAAATCCATGGCACTGTTTGTTATGGGAAAAGAGCCGATGGAAAAGGGTATGAATATTTTGGGAGCTCACATTGATTCGCCGAGACTGGATTTGAAACAGAATCCGTTGTATGAGGACACAGGACTGGTATTATTGGATACCCATTATTACGGTGGCGTGAAAAAATATCAATGGGTAACTCTGCCTTTGGCATTACACGGTGTGATTGTGAAAAAAGACGGAACCGTTGTGAAGGTCAGTGTAGGAGACAAAGAGGATGATCCGGTGTTCGGTGTCAGCGATTTGTTAATTCATTTAGCTGGCGAGCAGATGGAAAAGAAGGCGGATAAGGTAATTGAAGGAGAAAATCTGGACATTTTGATTGCCAGCATTCCGGCAGAAGAGGATAAGAAAGCAGAGGTCAAAGACCTGGTAAAAGCAAATGTATTAAACATTCTGATGAAGGAATATGGTATAGAAGAAGAGGATTTCCTGTCTGCTGAGATTGAGGCAGTTCCGGCAGGAAAAGCCAGAGATTACGGTTTTGACCGCTCTATGATTATGGGCTATGGACATGATGACCGTGTCTGTGCTTATCCGTCATTCCGGGCAATTTTGGAGATGGATAAACCGGAGACCACCAGCGTATGTCTGGTAGTAGACAAGGAAGAGATTGGAAGCGTAGGAGCCACAGGAATGCAGTCCCGGTTCTTTGAGAATGCGGTGGCAGAGGTTATGGAACTGGCAGGACAGTATTCAGAATTGGCACTTCGCAGAGCCATGAGCAATTCCAAAGTACTTTCTTCTGATGTTAGTGCAGCCTTTGACCCGAACTATCCTTCGGTATCCGAAAAGAAAAATTCCGCATATTTCGGAAGAGGATTGGTGTTCAACAAATATACAGGTTCCAGAGGAAAGAGCGGCTCCAATGATGCCAATGCGGAATATATGGCAAAACTCAGAGGAATTTTGGATAAACATGAGGTGGCTTTCCAGACCTCGGAGCTGGGCAAGGTAGACCAGGGTGGTGGCGGAACCATCGCTTACATTTTGGCAAATTACGGTATGCAGGTCATCGACAGCGGTGTGGCAGTTTTGAATATGCATGCACCATGGGAGATTATCAGTAAGGTAGATTTGTATGAAGCCTTTCTGGGATATGTAGCATTTTTGAAAGAAGCGTAGGAAAAGCAGATAGAAAATGATGAAAAAATTTGAAGAAGCTTTGTGGAATCTTACAGAAGAAAAACGGATATTCAAAGAAGAACCTATGGCGAAGCATACTACCTTCCGGGTGGGAGGACCGGCGGAATATTATCTGATGCCGGACAGAAAAGAATTACCGGAGGTAATCAGATGCTGCGGAGAATATCAGATTCCATATCTGGTTATCGGAAACGGAAGCAATCTGCTGGTTTCCGACAAGGGAATCCGTGGTGCGGTTATTGAAATAGGAAAGAACATCTCTGCAATCCGAGTAGAAGAAGGGCGTATCTATGCAGAAGCGGGAGCGTTGCTGAGCAAAACGGCACACACGGCTTTGGAGCATGGTCTGACGGGCATGGAATTTGCAGCGGGAATCCCGGGCTGTATGGGCGGAGCTGTGGTAATGAATGCCGGAGCTTACGGCGGTGAGATGAAAGACATTATCGCATCGGTGACAGTGCTGACAAAGCAGGGAGAAGAAAAGAAGTTAAGGGTAGAAGAATTGGATTTATCCTATCGCCACAGTTGTATTCCACAGCAGGAATATCTGGTGCTGGAGGCGGAGCTTGCATTGCAGCCGGGAAAACAGGAAGAGATACGGGCACGGATGGAGGAACTGAAGGCAAAAAGAAATGAGAAACAGCCCTTAGAATATCCCAGTGCAGGAAGTACCTTTAAAAGGCCGGAGGGTTATTATGCAGGAAAGCTGATTATGGATGCGGGCCTCCGAGGATTTCAGGTTGGCGGTGCAGCAGTTTCCGAGAAACACTGTGGCTTTGTGATTAACAAAGAGCAGGCCAGTGCAACGGACATTTACAGACTTATGCAGGAGGTTCAGCAAAGAGTACAGCAGCAGTTTGGCGTGAAGCTGGAACCGGAAGTGAAGATGGTTGGTGATTTCAGATGAAATTTGTAATTATAACGGGAATGTCGGGAGCGGGAAAAGGCACCGCAGTCAAGATTATGGAAGACATGGGATATTACTGCGTAGATAACCTGCCTATTTCTCTGATAGAAAAATTTGCGGAGCTGTCCATGGCTTCCAACGATGAGTTGGAGAAGGTGGCAGTCAGCATTGACATCCGAAATAATAATGCTTTAAGTGAGCTGGGAGAGGTTCTGGAGCGGATTCGTGCTCAGGGAATTTCCTTTGAAATTCTTTTCCTTGAGGCGGAGGATGAGGTGCTAATCAAACGCTACAAAGAGACTAGAAGAAATCATCCCCTGTCCGGCGGAGACCGGATTGATAAAGGAATTGTGCTGGAACGAGAGAAACTGGAATTTCTGAAAAAACAGGCAGATTATATTATTGATACCAGCAGGCTTCTGACCCGAGAGTTAAAGTTGGAACTGGAGAAAATATTTGTGCAGAATCAGGATTACAAGAGCCTGTTTGTGACGATTCTTTCCTTTGGCTTTAAATACGGAATCCCTACGGATTCGGATTTGGTGTTTGATGTACGTTTTCTTCCGAATCCATATTATGTAGAGGGGTTGCGGGCAAAAAACGGAAATGACAAAGAGGTACAGGATTTTGTCATGCAATATCAGGAATCCCATGACTTTTTGGATAAGCTACAGGACATGGTGGAATTTCTGATACCCAACTATATCTCCGAGGGGAAAAATCAGTTGGTCATCAGTATCGGATGTACCGGAGGAAAACACCGTTCTGTGACTTTGGCAAATGAATTATATAACCGTCTGAAAGAAAATTCCGGTTATGGAATCAAGATAGAGCATAGAGATATTGGAAAAGATGCGTTGAGAGGAAAGTAGGAAGAGTTATGTCATTTTCCGGAAGTGTAAAGGAAGAGCTTTTAGGACATATCAGCAAAAGCAGACACTGTCAACTGGCAGAGCTGGCAGCGTTCTTGAATTTCTCGGGAAGAGTGATTCACGGAAAGGAGAGGGACTTTCTTTCCTTTGAATCCGAGAATGAGGAGCTGGTGAGAAAATACTTTACTTTGGCTAAGAAAACATATAATATTAAGACGAGTATTTCCGATGTGGAAGAGCGGGAAATTACCGGAAATCTTTTCCATGAGGATTTAAGTGTAAAGAACAGTTATCTGCAAAATGCCTGCTGTAAAAGAGCATTTATCCGAGGGGCATTTCTGACCTCCGGCTCCATGAGCGATCCGGAGAAAGCTTATCATTTTGAGATTGTCTGTAACAGAGAAGACCGGGCGGAGCAGCTACGGGATATCATGAACAGCTTTGGGATGGAAGCCAAGATTGTAAGCAGGAAGAGAAGCTATGTGGTCTATCTCAAGGAAGGCGAGCAGATTGTAGATATATTAAACATTATGGAGGCGCCGGTGGCATTGATGAATCTGGAAAATATACGGATTCTCAAGGAAATGCGAAACAGTGTAAACCGTCAGGTGAACTGCGAGACGGCAAACATTCACAAGACGGTGTCGGCAGCAGTGAAACAGATAGAAGATATCGAGTATCTGAGAGAGAAGGTTGGTTTGGAGCATCTGCCATTACCTCTTCGGGAGATGGCATATGTCCGGTTAGAACATCCCGATGCACCTTTAAAAGAGCTGGGAACCTATCTGGTTCCGGCAGTGGGAAAATCCGGGGTCAATCACAGACTTAGAAAACTGGGTATCATGGCAGAGGATTTGAGGGTATCTGAGAAGTAGGAGGGCATATGAAAAAGCAGGAAGTAATGATACGTCTTGAAAAAGAAGATAGTGTAAGTCCCATTGCATTGCTGGTACAGCTTGCCAGTAGGTTTAAAAGTGATGTCTTTGTGGATATTGCAGATAAGCACATCAATGCAAAAAGCATTATGGGGATGATGAGCATTGGTCTGCCGGAAGGCGAAAAAATCACGGTTACGGCAGAGGGAGAAGACGAGGAGGAAGCCATTGCAAAAATGGTAGAATTCATAGGAAACAGATAAACGGAGTGTAAGGAAGAATGAAGAAGCTGCTATTTGTAATAAATGGTCACTCAGGAAAGGGCCAAATCAAGAACAGACTTCTGGAGATTATTGATGTAATGGTTCAGGAGGGATATCAGGTAACGGTACATACCACTCAGGCACGTGAAGATGCCACCAACGTGGTGAGGGAGCAGGCGAAGGATTATGATTTGATTGTCTGCAGCGGAGGTGACGGCACTCTGGATGAGACGGTTACCGGATTGATGCAGAGTGGTGAGAAAGTTCCTATTGGATATATTCCGGCAGGAAGTACCAATGATTTTGCAAACAGTCTCTTTATGCCGAAAAGCATGACAGATGCCGCTTCCATGATTATGGAAGAGAAACTTTATCACTGTGACATCGGCAGATTCAATAACCAGAGCTTTACATATATAGCAGCTTTCGGTCTTTTCACAGATGTAGCCTATCAGACAGATCAGGATCTCAAGAATATCCTTGGCCATGTAGCCTATCTTCTTGAGGGAGTGAAACGCCTTTTTGATATCAAATCATACCATATGAGAATTGAATCCGAAGAATTAACTGTGGAGGATGACTTCATCTTTGGGATGATCACCAATTCCCGTTCAGTGGGAGGGTTTAAGAACCTTACAGGCAAGAACGTGGATATGAATGACGGACTTTTTGAAGTTACCATGATTACAAGACCGAAGAATCCGCTGGAATTGCAGGAGATCATGACTGCAATGCTGACAGCAGAGGACAATACAGATCTGATCCATTCTTTTAAATCAGCCAGGGTGACCATTACCTCAGAAGAACCGGTACCATGGACTCTGGACGGTGAATACGGCGGCAGTCATACACAGATAGAGATTGAAAACTGCCACGAAGCACTGAATCTGTATCTGAAAAGTACAAAAAATGAGGAAACCAGATCAATTGGAATTTCCCCGTTAATAAATAAAAAGGAGAAATAAAATGGGTGAGTATATCAATGTAGTAGAGACTTTTGGATGTGACGTGTTTAATGATTCCGTCATGCAGGCACGACTTCCGAAGAAGATCTACAAAGAATTGAAAAAAACCATAGAAGAGGGCAAAGAACTGTCTATGGAAATTGCGGATGTAGTAGCACACGAGATGAAAGAATGGGCCATCGAGAAAGGTGCCACACATTACAGCCACTGGTTCCAGCCCCTTACAGGTGTGACAGCAGAGAAACACGATGCTTTTATCACAGCTCCGATGGATAACGGCAAGGTCCTGATGTCTTTCTCCGGAAAAGAACTGATCAAAGGTGAACCGGATGCATCTTCTTTCCCGTCCGGTGGATTAAGAGCAACTTTTGAAGCAAGAGGATATACAGCATGGGAATGTACATCACCGGCTTTTGTGCGTCATGATGCAGCAGGCGGAACACTCTGTATTCCTACTGCATTCTGTTCCTATACAGGAGAAGCACTTGACCAGAAGACACCACTTCTTCGTTCTATGGAAGCAATCAACACCCAGGCACTCCGTCTGCTGAGACTTTTCGGAAATACGACTTCTAAGAAAGTAACTCCGTCAGTAGGAGCAGAGCAGGAATATTTCCTGATCGATAAAGAGAAATGGCTTCAGAGAAAAGACCTGATCTATACAGGCAGAACTCTTTTTGGAGCTATGCCTCCGAAGGGACAGGAAATGGATGACCATTACTTCGGAGCTATCCGTGAGAGAATTGCTTCTTATATGAAAGATGTCAATAAAGAGCTCTGGAAACTGGGTGTATCCGCAAAGACACAGCATAACGAGGTTGCTCCGGCACAGCACGAGTTAGCACCGATCTATGCAGAAGCAAATATCGCAGTAGACCATAACCAGTTAGTTATGGAAACACTTAAAAAAGTAGCAGGCCGTCATGGATTATATTGTCTGTTAAATGAAAAACCATTTGCAGGCGTGAACGG
>USPJ01000028.1 GCA_900556645.1 uncultured Lachnospiraceae bacterium | reverse complement strand
TCGGATGCGTCAAAAGCAAAACGGGAATTAGACTGGGGAGCAGAGTATGGAATCCTGGAAATGTGCCGTGATTCATGGAACTGGCAGAAGAAGAATCCAAACGGATATGAGTGTTAGAATAAAAAAATGTAGAAAAATGGAAATAAATGTAAATTACCATTGCAATTTTAGGAAAAAAGAACTATAATCACATCAGAAACATTGTGGCATATTTGGGAGTATGAGGAATGTAAAATAATATTAGCATTAGCTATTTTTTTACATTAATCTAGGAGGCATCGCTCGATGCTGTTTTTCCACTATGAGTAATTATAATAAAATATGCACAGTTATAGTTTCTATTTCAGTTATGATACTACATTATTACATTACCATGGTAATGTGGCAGAAGGGAGGAGATAACAACGATAAAGACCAAACGGGTTCTTTTGGAAGTACTGGGAGGAACGTTGTGTTTGACAGTTGGAATGTTTAGCGGGAGTTATGTGAAAGGTGCAGTGAAAGCTATACGGTCGGAATCTGGAAATTATATGGAAATGAGCCAGAGTCTGGAACGGATAGCGGTGGTAAATTTGGATGCCGGAGTGGAGAAAAACGGAGAGCAGATTTATTATGCAGGAAAAATCATTGAATATCCCAACAGCAACTATCAAACCACCAGTCTGGAAGAAGCAAAAAAAGGACTTGAAAATGGACAGTATGGAGCCTATGTGATTATTCCGTCCACCTTTTCGGCATCGGTGGACAGTATCAATCAGACCCCACAGAAAACAGTCTTTGAATACAAGATTAGTGAGGAACTGAACGAAGAAGAGAGAGAAGATATGATATATGAAATTGCTGATTTTGAAAAGACAACCAGCAGTAATCTCTCCTATATCTATGTGGATGCAATCCTAAAAGAGATACATAGTGTACAGGACGGAGCATCTACCATCATGGGCAACGACAGTGCAGAGAAAGAAGCACTTTTAAGTGTTCAACCGGAAAACCTGATAGAGCCGGTAGAATTTACAGAATTGCGGGAAAACAACGAAGTAGTAAAACCGGTAGATTTAAGTGCCGAGAATAGCAATCTGGATAAATCCGTGCGGAGTCTGGAGAAGGATTTTAATAATGCTTTGGACGATGGACAAAAGGATTATCAAAAGGTAGTTGAAAACAACAAAAATCTGGAAAAAGCTCTGGCAGGATTGGAAAAAAGTATTGAAAAAACAGATCCGTTTTTAGACACAAATGGAAACTGTAATTATACAGCCGGTCTTGCAAAAGTGAATCAGGTGATTGATGAAAAAAACACACAGATTACGGATAAACGGGATTTGTTAAAAGATAGTCTTACAGCAGAAGTGATAAGTTATAAGGATAATCAGACAAATAAATTGGCACAACAGAGGAATACCATCCAGAATGATTTAAAGCAAAGTGTTCTAAGCGATATGCAGACTTCTGTAAATAGTCAGCTTCAGAGCATCAATGAGAGCAATGCAAATTCCATCAGCACTCAGAATTTGGCAATTCAAGAAGAACTTGGCACATATCAGGAAGAACTTCAAAATGCTGTGAACAAGCAGTTGGACATTTACCAAAAAGAAAGTATTGAAGCTTATAATGAGGCAGCAGAGGAAGAAAACCAAAAAATTCAGGAACTCAAAGAAGCGGCACAGGAGCTGGAAGATACCGATGAGGATAATTTGATGTATCCTTTAAAGCTAAATAATCTCCTAAGAAAGATAGAAGCTTTAGAGGAAAAAGAAGCCATTACCATGCCCGCAGAACTGGAAGATTTGGAAGTTCCCCTTACAGAACGTTATGAGGGAGAATTGATGGCAGATATGACAAGGCTGAGAGAAAATCTGACCTTAGAAAATGCCAAAAAAGAGGATGGAAACAGTCTGGAACTGCCTGCGGTGGATGTGAGCATACCAAATGCATCGATTACTTTGCAGGTGTCAGATATTACTTATCAGATGCCGAGTTTGGTGTTGGAGAATCCCACCGTACAGCAGACGCGTTTGGAGGAAATAGAAAATTACTATAAAGTATCCAAGGATGGTCTGGAAAGAACCTTTGAGAAAAACGTGGTAGAAGTTGTGGAAAAACGCAATCGAGAGATACAGGCAGATGTATTCCAAAATATCAATGAGTTCTCAAAAGAACAGCGGGAATATCAGTATGGACTGGATTCCTTCGACCCGTACAGCTATATGGATTACACAGATATATCCAATCAGCTGATGAAAATATCCGATGCCATTTCAGATATGGAAACCGATATGAATGACCGGAATGAGGAATATCTGAATTACACGGCAGATGTATATGAATTGGCGAATGAACACACCAGGATTTTGCAGGAGGATATGTTGCGGGCAAACGAAAAAACCGGACAGAACATCATCAATCAAATTGATGTATTAAAAAATTCACGTATCGATAAAAACAAGACCAATGTGTCTATTTTACAGGGAATCACCCAGAAACTGACATTTACCAGAATGGGAGATCTTCCATATCGGGAAGCCTATGACTTCATCGTGAATCCATTAGAGTATCAAAGAGTTGATAAATAATATTGTTACTCACAGAGAAGACAATATCATTTATAAAAAACAAAACGAGTACAAAAGGTATGAGGAGGAAAAAAACATGGGAAATCAATTAAGCATGCAGTATTCCGATATGGAAGCTGCTATCCAGAAACTTCAGACAGAGTGCACAAACTTTGAGAACACTACACGGTCTATGACCAATCATGTGAATTCTCTGTGCGATGCATGGAAAGCAGATGCAAGTCCGATTTACAAACAGGATTATGCAAAACTGACCAAGAATTTTGACAAGACTTTACAGGTAGTTCGTGAGTTGATTAAATCCACAAACAATTATATCAACGATATGAAACAGTTGGATAAATCATACTCCAAGAGCAAAATCCAGTAAAAAAGCATCAAAGGTGGCTGTTATTACAGCCGCCTTCCATGCGTAAAAGAAAGGGAGAGTGAAGGATGATTGTCACAATTGAGTCAGAAGAAAAAGCGTGGGATATTGCTGCAGATGAAAACAGCAGTATTGAAAATACATTGAGAATATTAATGGAAAAAGGAATGGTAACCAGTGTAACAGGAGAGGTATATTCCATGAGAAAAAAGAGAAATGTGGATACCGAAAAATCTTATCGGGAAAATGGAATATATCACGGGGATATTTTAAAAATCGGATAGAGGAAAAAACGTATGAGCAGTTATGAAAATCAAGAAGAGGTCACAGGACAGGATACACAACAAAGTGATTTGGATTTAAATCCGGACATTATCCGTAACCGGACGGAGACCTACACCTCGCTGTCTGATTTGTACGACGTACAATTATTTACAGACCAACGAGTGGAGGAAAATCGGCAACACCGGGAGCGAAAAGAAAAAGAAGAAAAAAAGGTCACAGATGGCGTTTTTATAAATCAGACGGCAGCAGCGGATGTGGATGCCCAAAGAATAACAGAGCTGTTTGCAGAACCGTTGGTTATTAAAAAAAATCAGGATTATGCGGGAAGCACAGCAGCAAAAACCGGTTTTTTTATCGGTGGAGCGGTTCTCATTATACTTGTTTTTGTGGTAATGATAACCGGATATTTTAAAAAGAAAAAACAGACAAAGGAAGCAGAGGAGAATGGTTATGAATGAGAAAGAAAACATTACAAAAAGAATCAGAAAAGCAAATATGTCGGCACAAGACCGATATGATTGGGGGAAAATGATATTTCCGCAGGAGAAATGTTTGCAAAGCAGTTATGAAGAGGAAAAAGAAGAATTGATTTTTTTCTATGATACAGAAGGATATAAACCTTTTGTGCAAATTAAAAAGGAACGAAGAGAAGAGGCAATGATTAATCTGCTGGACTGTGGGAATCTCATAGAGGTATGCCGAAATTACAAAGTTGAGCTGCGTCCGGAAAACCTTTATTATGACATCCATAATCAGGTATTTGTCATGTACCGGGATGTCTATGGAAAAGGCGAGGAATTTGACGAAGAGGAATTTCTAAAGCAGTACAAGGCGTTGACCGGATTTGTGTTACAGGATAAATACAATTATGAGGATTATTATGACGGTGGAATGGAGCTTTTGCAAAAAGATAAGTTTTTAGAACTTATTGCAAAGGCAGATACGGTGGAAGAGATAGAGAAATGTCTTTTAGAAGAATATGAGCGGCTGATTGCGGAACACCGTGAAACCAAGATAGAGATAGATAAGAAAAAGTATAAAAGAAAAAAGACAGCCCTTGCAGTGACAAGTATATTATTGGTATTGGCACTGACATTCAGCGGATATGAACTGTTTTGGATGAAACCTTATGAGAGAGCCGTTATCAAAGCCCAGAGAGATTATCTGAAAATTAATTATAGCGGAGTGATTGAAGATTTTGAGAAAACAGATATGAGCCGTCTGTCTGTATATGATAAATACATTCTGGCATATTCTTATATTCAGTGTGAGAATCTGACAGAAGAACAAAAAAAGAACATTAACAGTGCCTTGTCGTTGGATACCAATGAGAAGATATTGGATTATTGGATTGCCCTTGAAAGACTGGAGGTTTCAGAGGCAGAAAACATTGCACAGCAGGTATCGGATAATGATTTGCTGTTGTATGCGTATCTCAAAGAAAAAAATATGCTGGAAACCGATACCGAGATAAGCGGAAGTGAAAAAGAAGAGCGAATGGAAGAACTGGATTCTAAAATCGAACGTTTATTAGAGGGAGATGAGGACGAGACCGAAGAAGAGACAACAGAAGAAACAACAGGAGCAACAGGGGAAGATACAATCACAGAGAATAATCAAGAGGGAGAAAATGGAACAACAAATGTGTGAGAAAATTTATCTTAGAAAAAAAGAAATATCCATCGGAGCAGAGGGAAGAAATATTACGATACCAAAAGCTTCCGTTGAATTATTAATAAAAGAAAATGTTATAGAAGTCTATGCTGACAGAGACAATACCGGAGATTTGTGGAAAGGAGAAACTTTAAAAGAAGGGACCTCCTATACATTAGAAGAGGAAAGTCCGCTTCAGGTAGGAGAAGTGGAAATAGTATTCTACCAGAATACCCTCTTGATTCGGGCAGAAGAAGAGGATTATACGACGGACCTGTTAGAGATTAGGGGAGAAAGCAATGAATTTGAAGGCTTCCCGAACTATAAGCGTTCTCCGCGTATCATCAAGCGGATTCCAAAAGACCGGATTGAAATACAGAATCCACCGGAAAAATCCAGCATGGGTAAAACCAGTCTGGTGCAGATGATTGTGCCGCCGGTTATTATGACGGCAGTTACTGTGGTAATCGGAATTTTTATGAAGATGGGAGCGTTTATGATGCTCTCTGCATTGACCACATTGCTGACTACAGTTTTTACGGTAGTGCGTTATTTTAATGAGCGGAAAGAGTGCAAGGAAAAGAATGAAAAACGGGAAGAGATGTACCGCAATTACCTGTTGGACAAGCGAAAAGAACTGAATCATGCCAGAAATCAGGAACAGGAGGCTTGGTTTTACAATTATCCACGGGTGGAAGAAATTGAAAAACTGACACAGGAGTATAGTCCCCGTATCTACGAGAGAAATAGCGATGATGATGATTTCCTGACGGTATCCGTAGGCTATATGGAGGATATGGTAAGCTTTCCTATAGAATTTGAGTCCGGTGGAATGCAATATGAAAAAGATGAACTCCAAATGGAAGGAGAGGCTTTGAAACACAGTTTTGAAAGACTGGAAGAGAAGCCTCTGATTGTGGACTTGAAAAAAGCCCATCTGGGTCTTGTGGGAGACAAGGAAAATGTGCATGAACAGTTAAAATTGATGATTACCCAGTTGGCGTTTGCACAGAGTTACCATGATTTACAGATTATTGCGATTTACAATAAGATTTATGATGATGAATTTGCGTGGATGAAATGGCTGCCTCACTGTAAGGTGCAGTCTCTAAATCTGCGGGGTATTATCAATTCAGAGCACATGAGAGATCAGGTGTTGGGAAGTATTCTTCAGATTTTAAAAGACAGAAAAATGAAGTGGGAGGAGAAGAAAAAAGAAGCTAAATTTTCTCCGTACTATCTCTTTGTCATAGATGAGCCAAAGCTGATTTCGTCTCATGCCATTATGGAATATCTGGACAAAGAAGGAGAACAGATGGCGTTTTCTATTATCTATACCACGCAGCAGATGGCGAATCTGCCGGATAATATCGGAACAGTTGTGGAACTTTTGGACTCCCAGAAGGGGCGGATGGTCTTAAACGAGAAAAAATTCGTAGATAAAAATATCAATCTCTATCATACGGGAGAAATCAATCTGGAGTGGATTGCCAGAAATCTGAGTGTCCTTCATCATGAGCAGGGGATTGTATCTCAGATACCGGAAAATATCACCTTTTATGATATGTATCAAATTCAATCCGCAGAGGAATTACATGCGGCGGAGCGTTGGGAAAAGAGTCAGTCCCATAAGACTTTGGCAGTTCCGCTGGGGGTTCGTGGAAATGAAGAGTATGTATATCTGAATCTTCATGAAAAAGCCCATGGACCTCACGGTTTGGTGGCAGGAACCACCGGTTCCGGTAAATCAGAGATTATCCAATCCTATATTCTTTCGCTGGCGGTCAATTTCCATCCTTACGAAGTGGGATTTTTATTGATTGACTATAAGGGAGGCGGAATGGCAGGTCTCTTTAAGAATCTGCCTCATTTATTGGGAACCATTACAAACTTAGATGGAACGGAAAGCAAACGTGCCATGGCATCCATCAAAAGCGAGCTGAAACGACGCCAGAGAATTTTTAGCCAGTATGGAGTCAACCATATCAATGGTTACAATAAACTCTTTAAAAACGGTGAAGCGAAAATTCCGATTCCACACCTCTTCTTAATCAGTGATGAGTTTGCAGAGCTGAAAAAAGAGCAGCCGGATTTTATGGCAGAGCTGATATCTACAGCCAGAATCGGACGAAGTCTGGGAGTGCATCTGATTTTAGCAACCCAGAAGCCTTCCGGTGTGGTAGATGACCAGATTTGGTCCAACTCAAAATTCAAGCTGGCATTGAAGGTACAGGATGAAAGTGACAGCCGGGAAATCCTAAAAACACCGGATGCTGCATTTATTACCCAGCCGGGACGTGCCTATCTGCAGGTGGGAAATAATGAAATTTATGAGCTGTTTCAGTCAGCATGGAGCGGTGCCACGGTAGGAAATGAAGGTGTGGCAGAGAAGGTGGACAACCGTGTATTCTTTGTAAATGAACTGGGACAGGGAGAGCTTTTAAATGAGGATTTGGATACGGAAGAAGAAAGCAACGAGAAGAAAATGACCCAGTTAGAAGCTATTGTAAACTATGTGCAGCGGGTATTTGAAGAACAGCACTGTGAGCGTGTACCAAAACCGTGGCTTCCGGCACTTGCTGACAGATTGACCAGTCCGATACAGGAGATTTGTCCAAAAGAAAGTGCAGTTTTGCAATTCCCACTGGGATTAGTGGATATCCCGGAAGAGCAGAGTCAGGAAGAATATATTATAGATATCGAAAAAGAGGGCAACCTTGGATATTTTTCTGCCAGCGGATATGGAAAATCTACGGTACTGACCACTTGTATTCTGAGCTTGGCAAGACAGAATACGGTTTCTAACCTGAATTTTTACATCTTTGATTTTGGAAACAGTGCGTTAATTCCTTTAAAAGAACTGCATCATACGGCAGATTATATTACCTATGATGATGAGGAAAAACGCAATAAATTCTTTAAGTTGATACAGATGGAAATGAAGCAGAGAAAACAGTTATTAGCACAAAATTCTGCTCAGAACTTTACTGTATACAATCAGATTGCGGAGGAACCGTTAAAAGCCATCGTTATTATTGTGGATAACATGGACATTTTAAAGGAAATCGGCATGGATGAGGAAGAAGAATTTACCAAGATAGCCAGAGACGGTGCCGGATTGGGAATCTATCTGATTTTCTCTGCTCAGAGTGAAAGCGGTATCCGTTACGGAACTTTGAATAACATTAAGCAAAAAGTAGCCGGATATATGTATGATGCATCGGATATCTCCAGTCTTGTGGGACAGGGAGAGTATACTCTGCCGGACAAAAAAGGCAGAGCAATGGTAAAATACAAGGGTGTTAATATCATGCAGGTGTATACAGCAGTAGAATTTGAGAATGAGATTTCTTACATAGAGAATATCAAGGAGAGTGTGGCACAAATCAATGCCTGCTATCCTGATGAGATTGCTCCGAAAATACCGGTATTGCCGGAAAATCTCCAATATGTACAGTTGGAAGAGTATGAGGTAGCAGAAGAAGAGAAAGAACTGGTATTAGGACTGGATGTAGAAAATGTGGTACAGGAAGGTATCGTAAAAGGACAGTCTCCGTTTGTGATTATCGGAGAAAGTCAGAGAGGAAAGACCAATGCCCTGAAATGTATTCTGAATCAGATGGATTATGGAGATACGGTTTATGTCTTTGACTCCCAGAGCCGTGAATTAAATACCTATAAAGAAAAGGGAGAGATGCATTTTATCCGTACGCAGGAAGATATTACGGAATTTGTAAACTTTATGGAGGAAATCGGAAACAGCCGTATGGAGACATTTAACGAGGAACTCGCGGCAAATCCGGAGCTTACCATGCAGGAGTTTTTGGCATGGCAGCAGCCAATCTATGTCATTGTGGATGAGGCAGATGTATTTGTAGAAATGGTCAACGAAGAGCATGAGAATGAGATTGCAGATATTCTGGAAAAAGCAGCCAGCATGGGTGTCATGATAGTTCTTTCTGTACACGGGGTAAAATTCCATGGATATGATGAACTGACCAGTTGGATTAAAAATGCAAATGATGGTCTGGTATTGGGAGAACAGGGAAATTGTGAGATTTTCCAAGTGGGATACGGTGTCAATATAGAAATGGGAAGAGGTCTATTATTCCGCAACGGAAATTCAAAAAAAATCATGGTTCCCGAGTGTTAGGATGGTGAAGGTATGGCAAAGAGCAGAAATCGAAGAAATATCGTAGATGTAATAAAAGAAGCAGAAAAGCAACAGGAAGAGAATAGAAAACATAATCAAAGAATTCTAAATCAGATAAACACTAAGCAACAGGAAGTAAATCG
>USPJ01000027.1 GCA_900556645.1 uncultured Lachnospiraceae bacterium | reverse complement strand
TAAGTGGCGTTGACGTCTGGGTCTTACGCAACAGGAATCTGTGAACCGTGTCAGGGCAGGAATGCAGCAGCACTAAGTGGAATCTCCTGTGTGCCGTGAGGGTGCCTGGGCCGAGTAGGCTGTAGGAGTAACGTTTGTGGTGAGAGTTCGAAGTGCGGCGCGCATAAAAAAGAAAATCCAAGGAAGCCTGAACCACAGACTTCCTTTTTTCGTACAAAAAATAGAAACTCCCGCGCTTTCTTCCCCCGAACTATTGTGAGAACGAAAAAAATAGGGTATAATGTAAACATTCCATAATACTGCCAAGAAACAAGAAGCAGTCGTGAAAATCTAATAAAGAACAGGATGGGAAAAGTCATATGTTAAGAATTGGTCTGTTAACAAGCGGCGGAGACTGCCAGGCATTAAATGCGACCATGCGCGGAGTCGTAAAAGGCCTTGCAAACAATGTAAAAGATCTCGAAGTATACGGATTCATGAACGGCTATAAAGGCCTCATCTACAGCGATTACCGCATGCTCAGTGCAAAAGATTTTTCCGGTATATTAACACAGGGAGGAACTATTCTCGGAACCTCACGTCAGCCGTTCAAGCTGATGCGTACCCCGGATGCAAACGGTCTGGACAAAGTGGAAGCCATGAAACAGACCTATTACAAATTGAATTTGGACTGTCTTGTAATATTAGGTGGCAACGGAACACAGAAAACAGCAAATCTTCTTCGGGAAGAAGGCTTGAATGTAATCCATCTGCCAAAAACCATCGACAATGATATTTATGGAACAGATGTGACCTTTGGTTTCCAGAGTGCCATCAACATTGCAACGGATGCCATTGACTGTATTCATACCACCGCAGCTTCTCACAACCGGATTTTCATTGTAGAGGTTATGGGACATAAGGTGGGTTGGCTGACCCTCTATGCAGGAGTTGCCAGCGGTGCAGATATTATTCTGTTGCCGGAAATACCATATGATATTGATAAGATAATAGAAGCTATCGACAAACGGAGCCGGGCAGGAAAGGGCTTTACCATTCTGGCAGTTGCAGAGGGAGCCATTTCCAAAGCAGATGCAAAGCTCAGCAAGAAAGAATACAAAGAGAAACTGAAAAATTATAAATTCCCATCTGTTTCCTATGAGATAGCAGATGAGATTGAAAAGAAAACCGGGGCAGAGGTGCGGGTAGTGGTTCCGGGTCATACCCAAAGAGGTGGAAGTCCGTGTCCGTATGACCGTGTACTTTGCAGCAGACTGGGTGCGGCAGCAGCACAGGCAATTATGGACAATGACTACGGCAATATGATTGCAATGGTTAATGGCAAGACAAAGCGTGTACCGTTGGGAGAGGTTGCAGGGAAACTGAAAGTAGTAGATCCGGATTGCCAGATGATTAAAGAAGCAAAAAGCATGGGAATCAGCTTTGGAGATTAAATAAAGGAACGGGATAAGAGATGTCTTATACGGCACTATACCGAAAGTTCCGTCCACAGGAATTTGAAGATGTCAAAGGACAGGAACATATCGTTACAACACTGAAAAATCAAATAAAAGCGGATAGAATCGGACATGCATATCTCTTTTGCGGAACCAGAGGCACCGGAAAAACCACCATTGCCAAAATTTTTGCAAAAGCAGTGAACTGTCAGCATCCGGTGGACGGAAGTCCTTGCGGAACCTGTGAAGCCTGTCGTGCTATAGCGGCAGGCAATTCTATGAATGTCATAGAAATTGATGCAGCATCCAACAATGGTGTGGAAAACATCCGTCAGATTCGGGAAGAGGTGGAATACGCCCCTACGGAAGGAAAATATAAAGTTTACATTATAGATGAAGTGCATATGCTATCCATAGGAGCATTTAATGCTTTATTAAAAACCTTGGAAGAACCGCCGTCCTATGTTATATTTATTCTGGCGACCACAGAGGTGCATAAGATACCGATTACCATTTTGTCCAGATGTCAGAGGTATGACTTTCACAGGATTTCCATAGATACCATAGCGGCACGGCTGACAGAGCTTATGGAAGAAGAGCAGGTAGAGGTGGAGGAAAAGGCAATCCGTTATATTGCCAAGGCAGCTGACGGCTCCATGCGGGATGCCTTGAGTCTGCTGGATCAATGCATTGCATTCTATCTGGGAGAAACCCTTACCTATGACCATGTGCTGGAAGTACTGGGAGCCGTAGATACGGAAGTATTCAGCAAATTACTTCGGCAGGTATTAGACCAAAACCTTGTGGGAGCGATGGGAAGTCTGGAAGACATCATCATACAGGGCCGGGAATTGGGACAGTTTGTGACAGATTTTACATGGTATCTTAGAAATTTATTGCTGGTACAAAGTTCCGAGGATATGGAAGATGTCTTGGATATGTCTTCGGAAAATCTGGCTTTATTAAAAGAAGAGGCACAGATGATAGCACCGGAAATACTGATGCGTTACATCCGTATCTTTTCGGAACTGTTTAATCAGGTAAAGTATGCCAGTCAAAAACGTGTGTTAATTGAAATAGCGATTATAAAATTATGCAAACCAGAAATGGAAAAGGATGAGACTTCGATTCTGAACAGACTCAGCCATCTGGAAAAAAAGCTGGAGCAGGGAATACCTATGGCGGCACCTATGCCGCAGCAGATGAATGCGGCACCGGCACAGCAGGCGGAGCAGGTGCAGAAAAAAGAGTATCCCAAAGCCATACCGGAGGAAGTGCAGCAGGTAGTAAAGAATTGGAATAAGATTTTGATGGAACTGCCGGGGCTGACAAAGAACTATCTGAAAACTGCTCATCTGAGTTTGGGAGGAGACAATGTACTTTTGATTGTTCTGGAGGATGAGGTGGCAGCAGGCTTGTTGAATGAAGAAGAACGAAAGGTAGAACTGGAGAATGCTATCACAGAGCGGATAGGAAGCCGAGTGGAACTTCGGATACAGAAAAATGAAACCAATCGTCCATTCGAGGAAAGTTATGTGGATTTGGCAGATGTCATCCATATGGATATTACAATAGAAGATGAATAAAAGCAGGAGGAAAAGGAAATGGCAAAAAAAGGCGGATTTCCAGGAGGAATGCCGGGAAACATGAATAACCTTATGAAGCAGGCACAGAAAATGCAAAGACAGATGGAGGAAGCGACCAAAGAGCTTCAGGAAAAAGAAGCAACTGCATCTGCAGGCGGCGGAGTGGTAGAGGTTACCGTATCGGGAAAACGTGAGGTTACCAAGGTAAAGATTGACCCGGAGGCAGTAGATCCGGATGATGTGGAAATGTTGGAGGATTTAATTATGGCAGCCACCAACGAAGCTTTCCGTGAAATCGAAGAAATGTCCACACAGTCCATGTCCAAAATCACCGGAGGACTGGGAGGAATGGGCGGAGGATTTCCGTTTTAAATGATTAGGGTTTGCAGAGGCAAACCCCGATTTTATGTTGTTACATACAGCGAAGATTCGCAAAACTTTTCTGAACAAAAGGAGAAGTCATGGATTATTACAGCAGTCAGATCAGTAAACTGATCGAAGAATTATCAAGACTGCCTGATATCGGTGCAAAAACAGCACAGAGACTGGCTTTTCACATTTTAAATATGTCGCTGGAGAATGTGGAAGAATTATCTTCTTCTATATTAGAAGCAAAAAAGAATGTCCGTTACTGTAAACAATGCTTTACGCTGACCGATCAGGAGATTTGCCCGATTTGCAGCAATCCCAAAAGGGACGATAAGCAGATTATGGTGGTGGAGAACACCAGAGATTTGGCGGCATATGAAAAAACAGGAAAATACGAGGGAGTATATCACGTACTTCACGGGGCAATTTCACCAATGCTGGGAATTGGACCGGGAGATATCCGGTTAAAGGAATTAATGCAAAGGTTGCAAGAAGAGGTAGAAGAGGTTATAATAGCAACGAATTCCAGTTTGGAAGGCGAGACAACCGCTATGTATATCAGTAAACTGATAAAACCCACAGGGATTAAGGTTTCCAGAATTGCCAGCGGTGTCCCGGTAGGAGGAGATTTAGAATATATTGATGAGGTTACTTTACTTCGAGCATTGGAGGGCAGAGTAGAGTTATAATATGATTAGACATTATACCTGCCGAATGGTATTCCCTGGAGGGAGCCTATGCAGGGAAAAGGAAGAGGAGAAAAAATGAACACACTAGAATTGCAGAAACAGGCAAACGAAATACGTAAAGGTATCATTGCTTCTGTTCACAGTGCAAAATCCGGTCATCCGGGCGGTTCACTGTCAGCGGCAGATATTTTTACTTATCTTTACTTTGAGGAAATGAACGTAGATCCAAAGAATCCGAAGATGGAAGACAGAGACCGTTTTGTATTATCTAAGGGTCATGTTGCACCGGGACTGTATGCTACATTGGCACATAGAGGATTTTTCCCGGTAGAGGATTTGACCACCCTTCGTCATGTGGGTTCTTATCTTCAGGGACATCCTGACATGAAAGGTACACCGGGCGTAGATATGTCCAGCGGTTCTTTAGGACAGGGCCTGTCGACGGCAGTGGGAATGGCAATTGCCGGAAAAATGGACAAGAAGGATTACCGTGTCTATGCTCTCTGTGGAGATGGAGAGATTCAGGAGGGACAGATTTGGGAGGCGGCCATGATGGCAGGTTTCCGCAAGTTGGACAACTTGGTGGTTATTGTGGACTTCAACGGTCTTCAGATTGACGGTCCGGTGGCAGAGGTTTGCGATCCAAATCCTATTGATAAAAAGTTTGAAGCATTTCACTTCCATACCATTACCATAGATGGAAATGATTTTGAAGAGATAGATCGGGCATTCAAGGAAGCAAGGGAAACCAAGGGCATGCCGACGGCAATTATTGCAAAAACCGTAAAAGGAAAAGGCGTATCCTTTATGGAGAATGCGGCAAATTGGCATGGTGCAGCACCTAATGACGAGCAGTTTGCAGTGGCAATGGAAGATTTGGAGAAAGCAGGTGAAGCATTATGTCAGAAGTAAAGAAAGTTGCAACCAGAGTGGGCTATGCAGATGCATTGTTAGAGCTGGGAAAAGAGCATGAAAATCTGGTGGTATTGGATGCAGATTTAGCGGCAGCCACCTACACCAAAAAATTCCGTGATGTGTACCCGGAGCGTCATATTGACTGTGGAATCGCAGAGGCGAATATGGCAGGAATCGCAGCGGGACTGGCTACCTGTGGAAAAGTGCCGTTTATAAGTTCCTTTGCAATGTTTGCGGCGGGACGTGCCTATGAGCAGGTACGTAATTCCATCGGTTATCCTCATATGAATGTAAAAATCGGAGCCAGCCACGCAGGAATTTCTGTAGGCGAGGACGGAGCGACTCATCAGTGTAATGAGGACATTGCCTTAATGCGTACCATTCCGGGAATGGTAGTTATCAATCCTTGTGACTATGTAGAGGCAAAGGCAGCAGTCAAAGCAGCATTTGAATATGAGGGACCGGTATATCTTCGTTTCGGACGTCTGGCAGTGCCTGTTTTTAACGATGAAGAAACCTATCAGTTCGAGATGGGAAAAGGCGTTGTATTAAGAGAAGGAAAAGACGTAAGTATCTTTACCACAGGACTTTGTGTATACGAAACCATAGAAGCGGCAAAAATGTTAGAGGCAGATGGAATTGATGCGGAAGTCATTAACATCCATACCATCAAACCAATCGATGAAGAACTGGTAGCTTCCTCAGCCAAGAAGACCGGAAAAGTCGTAACAGTAGAGGAACACTCTATTATCGGTGGTCTGGGAAGTGCTGTTGCAGATGTTTTGGTGGAAAAAGCACCGACACAGATGATGAAAATTGGAATTAACGATGTATTTGGCGAATCAGGTCCGGCAGTAGAGCTGATTAAGAAATACGGACTGGACGCAGAAAGCATCTACAAAAAGGTGAAAGCATTTACAAAATAACAGAAAAAAGAAAACCAGAGAAAAACCGTTCTGTCAAAGGAACGGTTTTTTTGTATGCCTGTGTCAAAAGAAAATTTGAACCCCTGACATAAGCCGTCAAAAACTGAAATAAGAATATGCTATGATAGCCTTAAAATTACTGCCACAGGCAAAGGGGGTAACTATGATAGAAATTATCCAGGAAGAAAAAAAGCAGAAGATAACCTTACCGAGAAACCTAAGACAAATCGGAAGCCCTAACGGCGACCATAGAATTTACGTGGAAGATTTTGTATACACCTTTTTGCATCCCAGCAGTCAGGAAAAAAGAAACGACGGAATGAAAGTCGGGATTCTGGTGGGCAGGCAGGAGGAATACGAAGGAGTCCGTTACTATTTTGTAAAAGGAAGCCTATGCGTAGAAAATATTTCCTTTGAAAAAGGGTTGCCGCAGTTCACAGGAGAAATATGGGGCAGTATCTATAAAGATATGAAAAACTATTTTGATGATGAAGACCCAGATAAGTCTCTTCAGATTTTGGGTTGGAGTATGGAAATGGGAGGAATGCCACCGAGACTGACCACGGAAATAGAACGGCTGCATAAAAGTAATTTTCCAGAAGAACATACATTGCTTCTATTGTTAGATGAGGTGGAGAGAGAAGAAAACTTCTATGTTTATGAAAAGGGAAACCTCAGAAGAAAAGAAGGCTACTACATATTTTATGAGCAAAATCCCAAAATGCAGGAATATATGGTACAGTACCGCGAGAAAAAAAATCCATCGGAAGTTACAGAAGTATTTTTTGATGAAGCGGCAAAAAGCTATCGGAAAAAATTAAAAATAGAGGAAGAAGGAGCCAAAAAGCATTTCAGCAAATTGGGATATGCAGCGTGTGTTCTGCTGGTACTCAGTACATTGGTGATAGGTGTGAACAGTATCGGAAGCTACGAGAAAATGGAGCAGCTTCAGGAAGCCGTATCCCTGATAGCAGGTAACTTTACGGAACAGGACAGTAAAAAAGATGACGAGGAGCTTGTGGTAACCACCGTAGACGGAGATGTGGAACCATTGGAAGAAAGCGTACCGGCATCCGCTCAGCAGCCACAGGAGCAAAAGGAGGAAGCTCCGCAGCAGACAAATGCCCAGCCGGCAGAAACACAGCAGACGGCACCTACTGAGGCAGAGCAAATTCTGGCACAGGGCTATTATGTGGTACAGAGCGGAGATTCCTTAGAAAGCATTAGCACAAAGATATACGGAAACACATCCAGAGTAGCAAAAATCAAAGAAATAAATAGCATTGAGAATGCCGATAACATTATCATCGGACAAAAATTACTTCTGCCGTAAAAGAAAATTAGTGTCATGAAAACCGATATATGATATGATTGGTAGTATAGAAAAGGGGAACGTGACAAATATGGCAGCAACAAATAGACCAAAACTTCAAACGGTATCCATGAATATGGAAGAATTGGAACAGAAAATCCGGGAGCATCGTCTGACCGTTATTAAAAGAGTGGGGACGATAGCAGGGATTGCATTTGTTTTATGGTTGATTATATATATTTGTTCTCAGATGTGGACCTATGACAGTCATGTGGTAAAATCCAGTCTGGAACGTCCTGATACAGCGGCCACCACCTTTTTGGAGTTTAATGGAAATATTTTAAAATACAGCAACGATGGAGCTTTTTATACAGATACTTCCAATAACCTTATCTGGAACCAGACCTATGAGATGTTGAATCCCATTGTGAACACTTCGGGAAAATATGTGGTGATTGGTGATAAAAAAGGAAATTTGATTTACATATTAAATCAAAGCGGATGCTGTGGAAAAATAGAAACCACAAAGCCGATTCTGCAGGTTAAGATTGCAGACCAGGGAACGGTAGCCGTATTGATGGAAGAAGACGGAGTGGGTTATCTAAAGCTTTATGACAAAACAGGAAAAGAACTGGCAGATGGAAAAACCTATGCAGACAAAGCAGGGTATCCTTTGGACATTGCTTTATCCAAAGACGGAGAAAAGCTGGCGGTATCCTTTTTGGATGTAAAAGACGGAAACGTAAAATGTACCCTGTCCTTTTATAATTTTGGTTCGGGACAAAAAAAGATTAACAATGTTGTAGGTACCAGTTCCTATTCTGATATGATTATTCCGCAAATTGATTTTGTCAGCAATAATAAAATGATTGCAGCAGGGGATAAAAAGCTGATTGTTTTCAACTGTTCTCAAAAACCGGAAGTAAAAAAAGAGATAGAATATAAAAGCCAGCTCAGAACACTTTTTTATGATGATAAATATATCGGCATGATTTTAGATAATGACGGTGGAAAAGATGAAGAGAAATCAGAAGTATACAGCATGAAAATCTATGACAACAGTGGAAATATGGTAAAAGAAAAAGCCTTCTCCACCACATACCGGAAGGCAGAATTTCTGAGCAATCATGAAATATGTCTGTTGAATGACGATGAATGTACGATTTATACTCTGCGGGGCGTTGAGAAATATCATGAGACATGGGATAAATCCATTTACAAAATTCTCCCGGGAAGTACATCCAGCAGGTATCTGTTTATTGTAGAGGGAGAAACAGACAAAGTAAAACTAAAATAAAAGAAGGAACAGATAGATGAATTGGTTATTAATAATTGTTTTGGTTATATTGGCGGCATATACCATCCGGGGATACCAGAAAGGTTTGCTGCGGGTTTTATTCTCTCTGTTTTCTCTTATTATAACCATTGCATTCGTGACATGGGCAACACCGTATATCAGTAATGTATTAAAAGAGAACACGCAGATATATCAAAAGATTCAGATAAAGTGTGAAGAAAAAGTCAAAGAGCGGATGCAGGAGAAAATTGCTCAGGAAAGTGAAGAAAAAGAAACCGCATTAGAAAATTACGGAATTACGCTGCCGGAGCATATAGAGGAAAGTTTAATCGGAAAAATCCAAAAAGGTGCAGATTACACTTTAGAAAAAAGCGGGATTTATGAAGAGATGGCAAGGGAAATGGCAGATTTCATCAATTATGGAATTGCATTCTTTGCAGCTTTGATTATATGTGCCATTCTCATGCATTTTTTACAGGATATGTTGGATATCGTATCTAAGATACCGATATTGAAAGGCGTAAATAAAACGCTGGGGGTTGCTGCAGGGCTATTGCAGGGGCTTATCATCATATGGCTTTTCTTTTATTTGCTTACCCTGTTCCAAAATGTGGGTTGGGGAGAAATGCTGTTATCTATGATACAGGAAAGCAGATTTTTAACGGTCTTATATGAAAATAATATTCTC
>USPJ01000026.1 GCA_900556645.1 uncultured Lachnospiraceae bacterium | reverse complement strand
GAATTATACGCTGGAATACGATTTGCCATATATTAAAGATCTCTCATATGGCAAATCGTATTCCAGCGTATAATTCAGACCTATCAGGTAATAGTCCAAAGCACTTACACCACTTCCCTCCATGTCTGTTTTTATACCCAGAAGATTATAGGATCTTGCTAAAAGCTCCCATTGTTCTTCCTGTAACTGGATTCTCATTCCCTCTGTCAGATATTCATTAAATGTTTCATAATTATCTTGAACATAATAGCCCTCTGCCAAATAGAAATATGCAATGCCCAGCAGGTAATTATCCTGCTGCTCTTTTGCATACTGTTTCAACCGCTCACATTTTTTCATAACTCCGGTTTGGTCATTGTAACGCTCCTTGATTATTTCGGAAACCAATGTCTGGGTTTCCCCTGAATAATTGGAAAGATTCATAGGCTTTACCTCAAATTTTTTAACAGATTTCCGCTCCGCTTGGCATTTTCTTCTCCGGTATCATCAGAGCTAATTCTCCGTTTTCATCTTCTGCACACAGTAACATTCCTTCTGACAGGATACCTGCCAATTTAGCAGGTTTTAAGTTCACAAGTACCATAACTTTCTTGCCAACCATTTCTTCTGCACTATAATGTTTCTTGATACCGGAAACAATCTGTTTTACTTCACTTCCGATACGCACCTTAGAACAAAGCAATTTCTTAGATTTCGGCACCTCTTCACAGGCAATGATTTCGCCTACCTGAAATTGCATCTTCATAAAATCATCGTAGGTGATTTCTTCCTTTGGTTCAATATCAATTTCCGGTTCTGAGAAAGTTTCTGTTGCTTCTTCCTTTGCAGGATGAAGCTCTTCCACTTTCTTCAACACTTCTTCTATATCCAAACGGGCAAAAAGAATCTCCGGCTTCTCCGTCACTTTCGTTCCGCTTTCATATAAGCCAAAGGTAGACAACTGTTCAAACCCTCTTTTCTTTGCATTTAACTGAGCAAAAATTTTCCCTGCTGTCTCCGGCAGAAAGCTCTCCAACATGGTGGCTCCGATGCTGATACTCTCTACCAGATTGTAAAGAACGGTTGCCAGACGGTCTTTTTTATCCTCTTCCTTTGCCAATGCCCACGGCATGGTCTCATCGATATATTTGTTGCAGCGTTTGAAGAGTGCGAATATCTCTGTTATGGCATCTGCCACACGAAGCTCCTCCATCTTTGCACTTACACGGTCTACGGTGGTGGTTACTACCTCTTTTAAGTCCGTATCCACATCTTCACAGACATTCTTGTTACTTACCACACCGTCAAAATATTTATTGCTCATGGAAATGGTACGGTTTACCAGATTTCCTAAAGTGTTTGCCAAATCGGAATTGATACGTTCCACCAAAAGCTCCCATGAAATCACACCATCATTTTCAAACGGCATCTCATGAAGTACAAAATAACGTACCGCATCTACTCCAAAGAAATCCACCAGCTCATCTGCATAGAGGACGTTTCCCTTGGACTTACTCATCTTGCCTTCGCCCTGCAATAACCACGGATGACCAAAAATCTGTTTTGGCAGCGGTAAATCCAATGCCATTAAGAAAATCGGCCAGTAAATGGTATGGAAACGGATGATGTCCTTTCCTATCAAGTGCAGGTCTGCCGGCCAGTCCTTTTTAAACTGCTCTGTAGAATTGCCGTCACAGTCATATCCGATTCCTGTGATATAGTTGGTTAAAGCATCCAACCAAACATAAACCACATGTTTGTCATCAAAATCCACCGGTATTCCCCATTTGAAAGAAGTTCTGGAAACACACAAATCCTGTAATCCCGGAAGCAGGAAATTGTTCATCATTTCATTTTTACGTGATACCGGCTGAATAAATTCCGGATGGGTATTGATATGCTCAATCAAACGGTCTGCATATTTGCTCATCTTAAAGAAATATGCCTCCTCCTGTGCTGGAACTACTTCCGCTCCACAGTCAGGACATTTGCCATCCACCAACTGGGATTCTGTAAAGAAAGATTCACAAGGTGTACAGTAAAGACCTTCATAATGTCCTTTATAAATGTCACCCTGGTCATAAAGCTTCTTGAAAATCTTCTGTACCTGTTTCTCGTGGTCTTCATCCGTGGTACGGATGAATTTATCGTAGGAAGTGTTCATCAAATCCCAGATTTTACGAACCTCTCCTGCCACCCCATCTACATATTCCTTCGGGGTAATTCCCGCTTCATTTGCCTTTAATTCGATTTTCTGACCATGTTCATCGGTTCCTGTCTGGAAAAATACATCATAACCTTCTAATCTTTTGTATCTGGCAATACTGTCTGCCAATACAATCTCGTAGGTATTGCCGATATGCGGTTTTCCCGAAGTATAGGCAATGGCTGTTGTCATATAATATTTTCCCTTATTACTCATATTTTGTCTTTCCTTCTTTCTATATAATTAATGTAACTAAAAATGCCCGTCTTCATTTCTGAAGACGGGCTTATAACCCGTGTTACCACTTCAATTTATCTCTGCTTCACAGCAGAAATCTCAATAAGTACTTCTCAATACTCTTCGCTGTAACGGGCGAACCCTTCATGACTTATCATCTCTGTTCAGTCATGCCACTCCAAAGCCATATTCCATCTGCTTCTCTGTTCTTCCTCGCAGCACAACCTATGGTTGGGAAGATTCTCTGTAACAGGTCCCTAAATGTACTCTCTTTTTCACGGTGTTTACAATATTATGCCCCGAGAATATCATAAAATGTCTTGTTTGTCAAGAATTTACCTGTTCTCCCACAATCCGGTAATAGGTCTTTTGTGTCTGCAAAAATACTAGAAGATAAATTAATGCAAACACCAATATCGTGCCTATCATACAGCCTGCAAACAAAGTGGTATTGGATAAATTAAACAGTACCAGCAGACGCTTTATCATTGGGAATGCCGCCGCCACATGAATAGCTGCCATCAATATCGGACAAAAGAATACCATCAATATCTGGGAACGTATGGTGGCTTTTACTTCCGCATTGCTCATTCCTACCTTTTCCATAATGGCAAACCGTTCTCTGTCATCATAGCCCTCGGAAATCTGTTTGTAGAAAATAATCAGCACGGTTATCATTAAAAACATGGCTCCTAAGAATAATCCCAAGAATAAAAAGCCGCCATACAAATGATAAAATTCATCTCTGCTGGATTCCCTTCCCTCACAATAAATATGGCTGATTGCCGGGTCTGTAATCTGGTTAATGTTTTCCTGTATTTTCTGGAAACATTCTTCTTTTTCTTCCTTTGTTCCATCAATGTCTAATTGATAATTATAGGTAATGGTACTTCCTGCCTGAGCATAGGCCTCATTTTGAAGTTGGCAGATTCGTTCCATATCTTCCACATCATTTACAATAACATAATAGAAATTCTCTACCACATCCAGCATAGCGGATGTATCCGCATCCTTTTCAAATTTTTTAATATCCGTTACGGTAAAGCTTCTGTCATTTAATACCAATTTCTCCATCTTTGTATCGTCAAAGGTAATCAACACAATCTCATTATCCGCCAGCTCCGGGATTTTTACATCATACCGCTTTTCACATCCCTCTCTGGTAAGGATACTGAAGGTTGTCATATCCTCCATAGCCAATACGGATGGGTCTTTTGCATCCATGACATAGGCATCTCCTTTTCGTAAAGCCGCAAAATCTAACTCCAGATAGGACACCTGATTCCGCATCTTTCTGCCGCTTTCTTTTACTGCCTGCTCCACTACCGGAACGATACTGTTTTCTTCCGGCACCTCCGTTCCTTCATAATAACCATAGATAGAAATATCCCTTGGAAAACGCTGTTTTAATACATCATTCACTCCCACATACAGGCTGACCGTGGTGGATACCACAACCAATACCATAGTGGATAAAATACAGATATTGGACAATCCCACTGCATTCTGTTTCATTCGGTAAATCATGCCGGACACCGATGTGAAATGTTTTGTCTGATAATAATAGCGTTTATTTTTCCGCAATATTTTTAATAAAGCAATGCTGCCTGCGGTAAACAACAGATAGGTTCCCACGATGACAAGGATAACTGCTACAAAAAACAACGTCAGTGCCTGCAATGGATTTTTGGTAGTAATAGCAATATAATAGCCTGCACCCAGACAGATAACTCCTAAGATTGCCATAACGACTTTTGTCTTTGGCTCTTTCTCTCCCGTATGTCCTCCCTGCAAAAGTTCAATAGGATTTGCCAGTTTTATCTGTAATAAATCATAAATATAGGTCAGCAGATAAATTCCCACAAACAAAATTGCCGTCCATAGGATTCCCGATGTGGAAACATAAAACTTAATCTGTGTTTCAAACTTCATCATGGCACACAGAAGCATGGTCAGCAGCTTATTAAAGACGATTCCCGTTACTAATCCGCCGCCTACAGAAATCAACATGGTAAATAGGGTTTCCCGAAAAAGGATTCCTGCAATATGTTTTTTCTCCATACCGAGAATACTGTAAATGCCCAGTTCTTTTTTTCTCCGCTTTATAATAAAGCTGTTGGTATAGAAAAGGAAAATCACAGAGAAAATACCGATAACACCTATACCCAGATTTAAAATCATCTGCAAATCTCTGGCACCTGACATATGCTCAATACCTTTATTTCCGGCAAGAGCACACATAATATAAAACATTCCCACTGTCAGGATTCCCGTCAAAAGATACGGTACATAAAACTGTTTATTATTTTTGATATTCGTAACTGCCAGTTTTGAAAAAAGTCCTTTACTCATGGTTCTCACCACCTGTCGTCAACATGGTCAGGGTGTCGGAAATTTTTACATAAAGCTCTTCATTGCTCATATTTCCACGATACAGCTGATGGAATACTTCTCCGTCTTTGATAAAAAGAACCCTTTTTGCATGGCTTGCCGCCTTGGTACTGTGAGTTACCATCAGAATCGTCTGTCCATCCTCGTTAATCTCATTGAACAAATGCAGCAACCCGTCTGCCGCCTTGGAGTCCAAAGCTCCGGTAGGCTCATCTGCCAGTATCAACTGGGGACGGTTAATCAATGCCCTTGCCACTGCTGCTCTCTGCTTTTGTCCGCCGGAAACCTCATACGGATACTTCTCCAAAAGCTCCTGTATTCCCAGCTTTGCAGCAATGGGACGGATACGTTTCTCCATTTCAGGATATTCCATTCCCGACAGCACCAGCGGAAGAAAGATGTTATCCTTTAAGGAAAAGTTATCCAACAGATTAAAGTCCTGAAATACAAAACCCAGATTTTCTCTTCGGAAAGCTGAAATTTCTTTTTCCTTGATATCTACGATATTTTTACCGTTTAAGAGAACCTCTCCGCTGGTTGGCTTATCCAAGGACGCCAGAATATTCAAAAGCGTCGTTTTTCCCGAACCGGATTCTCCCATGATTGCCACATATTCTCCTTCCTCCACGGAAAAGCTCAGATTGGAAAGTGCCTGCACCTGATTGCCTGAGAATCTTGTGGTATAAATTTTCTTTAAATTGTTTACTTCTAATATTGCCATGATAGCCTCCTGTTTGATATATGACGCGTCTGTTTTATTTTCTACGGTCAGTATAACAAAAAGGGAAAATGTCTGCCATTTCTTTGGCTTACATTTTCCCGGCGTATCTTACAGTTTTGTAAGATTGGGTGTTATATGTTAAGATTTATTTTTTCTCATTATCTAAGATAATTTCTTTATATTTGACAAAAATTTGTGTTCAAAATCTCTTCCTCCATAATAAACACATTGAACCATATCCTTATAAGATACATTATTATTCAATATACATTCTCTCCAATGTTTTTCCGCTTTTTTAGTATTTTGTTTTACTTTAAAAGTAATGCATAAACTACCTATGACATTAAATATTGTAATATATGCTCCTACTAATGAAATTGCTGATGTAATTTCATTTAAACATTTTTCTAAAACTTCCTCAACTCCTTTGCCCATTTAAAGGAAATAATCTCTTTATCTTCTGTATTCAGATAAGCCTTTTCCTGATGCATGTATTCCGCTATTTTTGTTCCGGTATAATTCTTAAACTTTTTCACTACCCCGTTTATTACATCCATTTCCTGCTGAGAAAATCTTTTCATATCTAATTTTTTATTTGGCATGATATGGTACATCACACTATTTGTTTCGTGTCCTTCTTCCTCCACAACAATGACATTTTCCAAATCCAACAGCTTGTAATGACCGATTGGCAACGCTCCCATTCCTTGATGGCGGTATACCAGACCGGTAATGGCTCTCCCATACTGTTTATAACTTTGTGCATCTGCATACCAAAGTAATTTCATCAACAGTACTTTATATAATCCCGGTATCTGTTTTGCAAAATAGGAAATCATGCTTTCAATCTTATCTATATCCAACTGCTGAAACCCATTTTCCTCGCATGGTTCTTGATACATAATGTAAGTACTTTCCAAACTCTGCCGTTTTAGATACTCCTTCCCATAGCTGTTAATATTTTCAACAATTCTCTTCTTGATAACAGAATACTTTTCTTCCGTAAATCTATCTTTATTTTTTTGAAGAAAATGATACGCCTCCATAGGATTGTCCCGTACAATTCTCATCATATTATCATAGGCTTCATCTTGAATACTCTTACTTTCATATCGCGTAACCGTAACCTCGCCCCACCCCAGCAAATTTGAAAAATCGCTCTGGGAAAGTCCATAATTTTTCCGGATTTCTGCTATTTCATCAGATGTCAACAGACCCATATCCTTTCGATATGCATTTCTGGCATTTAACAGATTTTTGTCATTTATTTTGCCCGGTACGAACTCATTTTCCTCTTCTTCACTGTTTTCACAAAAATAATATATTTCTTCATAGGAAATCTTTTTTCCTTTTATGGTTATCGTTGCTTCCCGTTTTCTCTCTTCCACTTCATGTTCCTTATCACACAACGGGCAAGTCATTTTTACTTTTTTGATTAAAATATCCTTCGACATTTCCTTTCCTCCTCATATTACCTATATGGATAAGTCATTTTATGGCGGGCATAATGAAATGACACACACACTATCATTCCCGATTCTGCCTTTCTAATTTTAAGTTTTATATAAACTTCTTTCTCCTGAATAACCTTTCCAAAAACATATAGAATAGGTGGATTATCATTATCTTTATCAAATAAAGATTCCGAATAATCCTCTATCGTTAATGTGTCCAAAACCTGTAGAACATCCGAAGTATCAAACTCTAACTCCATCATTGTATATGGTGTGGAATACTCTTCCGACTCAGATGCTTTCTTCTTACAGATAAAAATAAAATCTGTATCTATATGGAACTTGGGATTATGCAGAATCTCATGTAATTCTATCAGAAAATCTTCTACCATTTTCTTTTCTGAACGTATAGGTGTCAGTTTTATAACTCTCTCCCCTTTCATATTTTCTACTTTTAGGATATACTATCAATTGATAGTTGTCAACGGTTATTCATGTATTTTCTCCTTCGTAATCAACCCAATTTTCACCCTGGTTCCCACGCCCATCTCTGATTCAATTTCAATGGTGTGAGACAGCTTTTCCAAAATCCGCTTGCTCAGATACAACCCGATTCCGGTGGAACGTTTATCTGTATGTCCGTTATAGCCGGTATAGCCCTTTTCACAGACCCGTGGTAAATCCTCCTTACGGATTCCAATTCCCGTATCCTCAATCACAAGGGTACTGCTGCCCTCCATATAAATAGATACGCTCCCCTTCGGGGTGTATTTTACTGCATTGGAAAGCACCTGTTCTATCACAAACTCCAGCCATTTTTCATCCGTTAAAACCTGCACCTGCAAAGGCTGATAATTCAGGGAAATTTTTTTCCGAATAAACAGTCTCGCATAACAGCGAACTGCCTCCCGCACAATGTCATCCAGATTGTATCTTTGAATCAGAAAATCCGTTGTCTCCGAATCCAGACGGGTGTACTGTAACGCCATTTTTACATATTGCTCTATGCGGAACAGCTCCTCCGCTGCTTCTCGGTTTTTTGGTGTATCCTCCGATTGCAATAAAAGCTGCATGGCGGCAATGGGGGTCTTAATCTGATGCACCCACATGGTATAATACTCCATCAAATCCTTTCTGCGGTTTTCCAAATCATTGACAGCCTTTACTTTATCCTCATGTACCAGTTGAAGTAACGTCTGGTAATCTTCCTCTATCTGGTCTCCCGGCATACTCAAGGCATCCACCGATATTTTAATAACCTTCTGCATTTTTATAAGCTCCCGGTGTCTGTTATAATACCGGAAAAAATCAATACCGCCGATAACAAGCACCAAAAAAAGGCAGATTACTCCGCCATAAATCCATTCAGAAAAAGCCACACCGTTTAACTCCATAATGATGCACATGGCAAACAGAGTCAGCAAGGTTGCAGCTATCCAGCCTATATTCCGTTTTATATAGTAGATAAAAACTTTCATCCCAGACGATAACCGATTCCTTTCTTCGTAATAATAAACTCCTCTATCCCTATGGACTCCAGCTTTTTCCGCAGACGGTTCACATTGACGGAAAGGGTATTTTCGTCCACATAATCATCACTTTCCCAAAGCTTTGTCATCAGCGTATCCCGGGATACTACTTTTTCTTTATTTTCCATCAGAACCTGCAAAATCTTTAAATCATTTTTAGTCAGTTCTATTTTTTCCTCCTGATATGTAAGCGTTGCCTCCGTGATATTCAGCATGACCCCTTTATGCTCTAAAATACTGCTGGTTCCTGCAAAATCATAACTTCTCCGCAGTAAAGCCTGAATCTTTACCGTAAGAACATCCATATCAAAAGGCTTTGCGATAAAATCATCCGCTCCCATATTTACCGCCATAACAATATTCATATTATCCGAAGCAGAGGAAAGAAACACCACCGGCACCTGAGAAACCTTGCGGATTTCACTGCACCAGTGATACCCATTGAAAAAGGGCAGGGTAATGTCCATCAGCACCAACTGGGGCTGGACTGCTGCAAACTCTGCCATGACCTGTGAAAAATCCTGAATCCGGTACACTTCGTAATTCCATGCCTGCAAATGTTCCTGAATACTTCTGGCTATAATCTCATCATCTTCTACGATTAATATTCTATACATCATAAAACCTCTTCTGCCTGATTTCCTTTTGTGCCAAAAATTTTTTTATAATCTCTGTTATCCGTTCTGAAGTCTTACCGTCTCCAAAGGTTTGATCCGAAGAAAGTCCCTTCCTCTTTTCTGCCTGTTCCATTGCTGCCAGAATCGAAGCTGTATCTTCTCCACAGGAAACCACCGTATC
>USPJ01000025.1 GCA_900556645.1 uncultured Lachnospiraceae bacterium | reverse complement strand
GGGGAGCTGAAGTGTCGAAGACACTATTTTTATAAAAAATTTAGAATTCTTTTAAGAAATAGCCATAGGAATTGTGGGGAATCGTGCTATAATGAATAAGAATGAGAGGAAAAGCCTATGAAGCTAAGAACGAGACTGATGATTGCGTTCTGCAGTATCATATTTCTTCCCATGTTAATGATGGGAATGGCAACGTTTGTCATATATCGCACGCAGGCAAATGCGATTATGCAGGCGAAGGACATTCTGATAGACATGGGTATGCTGATTGTGCTTATTCTGGTCTTTTTGGCATTTATGATGGTAGCATGGATTTCCCATACCATTATAGAACCGATTCGGCGACTGGAAAAAGCGGCAGAGAATATTCGGGACGGCAATCTGGATTTTGAAATAGAAGTAGAAGGAAATGATGAAATCAGCGAGCTGTGTCAAAGTTTTGAACAGATGAGATTACAGTTGAAGACCTCTTCGGAGGAACGGATGCGGAACGAGAAGGACAACCGGGAGCTGATTAGTAATATTTCCCATGACCTGAAAACACCGATTACGGCAATCAAGGGTTATGTGGAAGGTATCATGGACGGTGTGGCAGATACGCCGGAGAAAATGGATAAGTATGTCCGCACTATTTACAATAAAACCAATGAGATGGATTTATTGATTAATGAGCTGACCATTTATGCCAAGATTGATACCAACCGTATTCCGTACAATTTCAGTAAGATTAACGTGGCGGATTATTTTAACGACTGTATTGAAGAGATTGGATTGGATTTGGATTCCAAGGGAATCGGACTTTCCTATATTAACTATGCGGAGGATGATGTGATAGTGATTATGGACCCGGAGCAGATTCGCAGGGTCATCCATAACATTATTAACAACTCGGTGAAGTATCTGGATAAGGAAAATGGTTTTATTAATATTCGGGTAAGAGATGTGGGGGATTTTATACAATTTGAGTTTGAGGACAACGGAAGAGGAATTGCGGCGAAGGATTTGCCGTATATCTTTGAGCGGTTCTATCGGGCAGATGCTTCCCGAAATTCTGCCACCGGAGGCAGCGGAATCGGACTTTCCATTGTAAAGAAGATTATAGAGGACCATGGCGGTAAAATCTGGGCAACCAGTAAGGAGTCTACGGGAACAACAATGTATTTTGTAATCCGAAAATATCAGGAGGTACCAAATGAGTAAAATATTGATTATTGAGGATGAGGTGGCAATTGCAGATTTAGAGCGTGATTATCTGGAACTCAGCGGATTTACGGTGGAGATAGAGAATACCGGTGATGTGGGATTGGCACGGGCATTAGCCGAGGATTTTGATTTATTTATTTTGGACTTGATGCTTCCGGGGGTGGACGGATTTGAAATCTGCAAGAGAATTCGGGAGCAGAAGAATACGCCGATTTTGATGGTTTCAGCAAAAAAAGAAGATATTGACAAAATCAGAGGATTGGGCTTGGGAGCGGATGATTATATTACTAAGCCGTTTTCACCCAGCGAGCTGGTGGCAAGGGTCAAAGCACATATGGCACGTTATGAGCGGCTCATAGGCAGCAGTGTGGAAGAACGCAATATTATAGAAATTCGTGGAATCAAAATTGATAAGGATGCCAGAAGGGTCTGGGTCAATGATGAAGAGAAGGCATTTACCTCTAAGGAATTTGATTTGCTCTGTTTCTTGGCAGAGAATCCCAACCGGGTATTTACCAAAGAAGAGCTGTTCAAAGAGATTTGGGATATGGAATCCATCGGAGATATTGCTACGGTAACGGTTCATATCAAAAAGATTCGAGAAAAGATAGAATTCAACACGGCAAAGCCGCAGTACATTGAAACTATCTGGGGCGTAGGATATCGGTTTAAGGTATAAGGTTGAAAACGATAAAAAAGCTTAGCGGAAAGCAGGTCCGCTAGGCTTTATTTCATATACGCACTTTTCTTTTGTTTCAGGATGCAGGAATCCGATGTGGTAGGAGCAAAGCCCCAGAGGAAGATAGTCGGGAGTATTCTCGCCGTATTTTTTATCCCCCACAAGAGGATGGCCGGCATGGGCAAGCTGTACACGTATCTGATGATGGCGTCCCGTATCCAGCTTCACTCTCAAAAGAGTACGGTCCGGGTAAGAGGTTACCGTCTCGTAGGTCAGACGTGCCAGCTTTGCACCGGAAGTTTCTGGTGAAACCACGGAAGAGACATTTGTTTTTCCGTTCCGCAAAAGATAATCTTCCAGAGTACCGGAGGCAGGCTGGATACTGCCCTGTACCATGGCGTAGTAATACTTTTCAAATTGTCCGTTCTGCATCTGCTTGGACAAAAAAGCCGCACTTTCTTTGGCTTTGGCAAAGACCATAACACCCTCCACCGGTTGGTCTAAGCGGTGAACCAACCCCAGATAAGGCGGTTCGCCCTTTGAGACACGGTAGGATTTTAAAAGGCTGACCATGTCTGAAATGCCGGTTTTTGGAGTCTGGGTGGGAACACCTGCTGGTTTTTTACATATAATGATTGATTTGTCTTCAAAAATAATTTCTAACATAACTAAGAGTATACCATAGCCTTTTGGAAAATACATCTTTTTTGTGAGTGAGAACTGCATATTTTGAAAACTTTTCTGACATACTTTTTCCATGAGAGAAGAAGTGAGAAAGCCAATCCTACAACTATTAAAAATCGCAGTAATTACTGCGGTTGTCTATCTGATGCTACGTTATCTGCTGAGATTGATATTTCCTTTTATCTTAGCTTACGGGATTGCTGTTTTGTTAAATCCGTTGTTGGAAAAAATCAATAGAAAATGGAAGATTAAGAGAGGTATCCTCAGTGCCTTGCTGGTACTGTTGACCTTTCTGGTTGTGGGAGCTGTTTTGGGAAGTGCGGGAGTAGCCCTTGTGGCTCAAGCCAAAAAGCTGGCGGATAATTATGAAGTTTATATGGGACGGGGAGAAGAAATCTGGGATTCCTGTTGTGCCAGAGTGGAATCCATATGTGGAATCGGTCCGGGACATGTAAATGAATATGTGGTGGCAAAGCTGCCGCTTATCTGGGAAAAATGCCAGAATCAGCTGGTGCCAAGGGTTATGAATTATTCCATTGGATACGCCAAAGGTTTTTTGGTGGGGTTTAGTATTTTGGTGGTAATTATCGTTTCTGCCATTCTGATTCTGGCGGATTATCCCAATATCCGCAGGAAAATGATGAATCATCCCATAGGAAGGCTGACGTACCGAATCGGAAAAAATATGAAAAGGGCAGGAGGAACCTACCTGAAGGCACAATTTATCATTCTTCTGGTTATCAGCACCATCTGCTGTATCGGACTTTTTTTAACGGGAAATTCCTATGCAATCCTTGTGGGTTGTTGTATCGGGCTGTGCGATGCCCTTCCTTTTTTCGGAACGGGAACGGTTTTTATTCCGTGGCTGTTAATTAAAGTATTCTGCGGACAGTATGTGTTGGCGGCAGCTTACGGGATTATTTATCTGATTTGCAATTTTACCAGAGAATTTCTGGAACCGAAGCTTATCGGAAATAAACTGGCGATTCACCCCATGCTTGTGCTTATCAGTACTTATATCGGACTTTGCGTCTTTGGCGTGTTTGGATTCTTTCTGGGACCGGTGGGAGTCTTTTTGATTGCGGAGATTTATAAAATATCCGAGGAAGAATAACTTGACAAGGGGCAAAGGCAGGGGGTAAAATACAATACGCAAAGAAAAGGATTAGTAGAGGAAACGCAGGATTACAGAGAAGAAATCAATGGCTGAGAGATTTCATCACAGCGAGCCTTGAACCTACCTTGGAGCATCCGAATGAAAGTTTGGCGTATTCCGGCGTTAACGGAAGAAGAGAGAACGCAGTGTGCGTTAATTAGGGTGGTACCGCCGAAGACTTTCGGTCCCTTTTGAGGGATGAATCGTCTCCGGCTTTTTTATTATATAAAAGCCCTCCGAAGGAGGGAAATGGGTCGGGCAGGTTCATCTAAGAAAAAGAAAAGGAGAAAAAACATGGCAAAGGACAAAAAATTAGTAGAAGCAATCACATCCATGGAGGAAGATTTTGCACAATGGTATACGGATGTGGTAAAAAAAGCAGAGTTAATCGACTATTCTTCCATTAAAGGATGTATGGTAATCAAACCGGCGGGCTATGCTATCTGGGAAAATATCCAGACAGAGCTTGACCGCAGATTCAAAGAAACAGGTGTGGAAAATGTTTATATGCCGATGTTTATACCGGAGAGTCTTCTTCAAAAAGAAAAGGATCACGTAGAAGGCTTTGCACCGGAGGTGGCATGGGTAACCCACGGTGGATTGAATCCGTTACAGGAGAGACTGTGTGTCAGACCTACTTCGGAGACCCTGTTCTGTGATTTTTATAAAGATGATATTCAGTCTTATCGTGATTTGCCAAAGGTGTATAACCAGTGGTGTTCCGTGGTAAGATGGGAAAAAGAAACGAGACCGTTCCTGCGTTCCAGAGAATTTTTGTGGCAGGAGGGTCATACCGCTCACGCAACCGCAGAGGAAGCAGAGGAGAGAACCGTACAGATGTTGAACCTTTATGCAGACTTCTGTGAAGAGGTTCTGGCAATGCCTGTAGTGCGGGGAAGAAAGACGGACAAGGAGAAATTTGCAGGAGCCGAGGCAACCTATACTATCGAGGCATTAATGCATGACGGAAAAGCATTGCAGTCAGGAACCAGTCATAACTTTGGAGACGGATTCGCCAAAGCTTTTGGAATACAGTATACAGACAAAGAGAACAAATTGCAGTATGTACATCAGACCTCATGGGGTATGACTACCCGTCTGATTGGTGCTATCATTATGGTACACGGAGATGATTCCGGTCTGGTATTGCCGCCGAGAATCGCACCGACACAGGTTATGGTAATTCCAATCCAGCAGCAGAAGGAAGGCGTACTGGAGCGAGCAGGAGAAGTGAAGGAAGCACTTCTGAAGGCAGGTATCCGAACCAAGTTGGACGACAGCGAAAAGAGTCCGGGATGGAAATTCTCAGAGCAGGAGATGAGAGGAATTCCGGTTCGTGTGGAATTGGGACCGAAGGATATTGCAGCAGGAAAATGTGTGCTGGTACGTAGAGATACCAGAGAAAAAATAGAGTGCAGTTTAGAGGAAGTGGCAGCGGTTCTGCCACAGCTTTTGGAAAAAATTCAGGAAGAAATGTTCCAGAGAGCAAAGGCCCACAGAGATGCCCATATCTGGGATGCACACAATTATGAAGAGTTTAAAAAGATTGTAGAGGAGAAACCGGGATTTATCCGCGGTATGTGGTGCGGTGACCGGGCATGTGAGGATAAAATCAAAGAGGAAACCACAGCCACCTCACGTTGTATGCCGTTCCAGGATCAGGAACAGATTGCAGATACCTGCGTCTGCTGCGGAAAACCGGCACACAAGCTTATCTATTGGGGTAAAGCATATTAAATCAGCGTAAACAACCATGGTGATGGGACAGGAAGAGGAAGTATGAAGATTCAGTTACCGGAAAAGGTCAGCAGCATCATAAAGATTTTAGAGGAAGCCGGATACGAAGCCTATGCAGTAGGCGGATGTGTCCGGGATTCCGTGCTGGGCAGAAATCCCCAGGATTGGGACATTACAACCTCTGCCAAACCGCAGGAAGTGAAGCGTTTGTTTTCCCATACCATAGATACGGGAATCCAACACGGAACGGTTACGGTAATGCTGGAACGGGAAGGTTTTGAGGTAACTACTTACCGTATTGACGGAGAGTATGAAGATGCCAGACATCCCAAGGAGGTTACCTATACTTCAAATCTGTTAGAGGATTTAAAGAGAAGGGATTTTACCATTAATGCCATGGCTTATAACGAGAGCCATGGCTTGGTGGATGCCTTTGACGGAATAGGAGACTTGGAGAGAAAATGTATCCGCTGTGTGGGAAATCCCAGGGAACGTTTTACGGAGGATGCACTGCGGATGCTGCGGGCACTCCGCTTCGGGGCACAACTGGGCTTTTCGGTGGAAGAGAATACCTTTCAGGCAATTCGGGAACTGTCCCCTACCATTGGAAAAATCAGTGCAGAGCGAATTCAGACGGAGCTGGTGAAGCTTTTGACCTCACCTAATCCACAGGAAATGCGAAAAGTCTATGAGAGCGGAATCGCGGATGTGGTGTTGCCGGAATTTTCCCGATTAATGGAAACTACGCAGGAGAATCCGCATCATTGTTATACCGTGGGAGAACATACCTTAAGGGTTTTAGAAAATGTTCCCAATGATAAAGTGCTGCGATTGGCGGCTCTGTTCCATGATATTGCAAAGCCTGTCTGTAAAACTGTGGATGAAAAGGGTGTTGCTCATTTTTACGGTCATCCCCAAGAGGGAGCTAAAATGGCACACAGGATTTTCCGAAGACTGAAGTTTGATGTGGATACCATGAATAAAGTATGTGGGCTGGTTCAATGGCATGATGACAATCCGCCTCTGGAGCCGAAAAATGTAAGAAGAGCCATCCACCGAATCGGAGAGGAGCGGTATCCGGATATTTTCACATTGAAAAGAGCGGATATTCTGGCACAGAGTGACTACCGAAGAGAAGAAAAGCTGGAATATGTGGATGCTTATGAGAAGCTTTACAGGAAGATAAAGGAGGAGCAGAACTGCCTGAGCCTAAAGGATTTGGCAGTCAGCGGAAAAGACCTGATAGAGGTGGGAATGAAGCCGGGTAAGGAAATCGGTGAGGTTTTGAAGCTTCTTTTAGAGGAAGTGTTAGAGGAACCGGAGAAGAATCAAAAAGAATATCTGTTGGGACAAGTGAAAAAGGTATATAAATAAACCCCTTTTCATATGATAGAGAGACACAGGATAGCTGTGAATCGGTCATGTGGAGGGGTTTTTGTGTATTATAAAGAAGAAGCGGTCTTTGAACAATATTCGCTGGAGGTCTTGGATACCTATAAGGGCAGAGGTGCGGTTTTTGCCGTAACCGACAAGGGAAAAGTCTATCTCAAAGAATATGCCGGCTCCGCTGCAAAGGCAGATTTTCTGGCGGAGATACTGGATGCAGTCAATGAAAAAGGACTGAGAACCGAGAGGGTGGTGTCTACCAAAGAGGGAGAACATTTAAGCCACGATCCGGACGGATATGCTTATTTGATGCGATACTGGTGCGAAGGAAAAGAATGCAGTACCGGAAGCTGGGATGAAATACAGAAAGGGGTAAAGACCCTTGCGAGTTTACATAATATTCTGAATGAGACCACGGAAGAAATGCCGGAGGTATTAAAAAGCGGAGAAGAAAAATTGCTGGAGACATATGAAAAGCATACCAGAGAGTTGCGAACCATCAAAAATTATGTAAAAAGCAGAAAAAGTAAAAGTGAATTTGAAAAGGAATTCTTAGAACTGTATCCCAGATTGGAGGAGCAGGCACAGGAGATACTGGATGGACTGCGAAACCAGCAGGAGCAGCGACAGGGATTCGGGGTCTGTCACGGCGATTTTAACCAGCACAACATTGTTTTTTGCGAAAATGAGCCGGCGATTATCAGCTTTGACAGTATTTGCTATGACGTACAGGTCAGTGATTTGGCACGGTTTATGCGAAAAATTTTGGAGAAAAATAATTGGAACATGGGATTGGGGATGGAGATGATACGCTCCTATGAGGAAAGTCGGAAGATGTCCGAATACGAGACCGAGCAATTGTATCTGCGGCTTGCCTATCCCGAAAAATTTTGGAAAATCGCAAACCACTACTATAATGCTAATAAAGCATGGGGATTTGGCAGATACTTAGAGAAGTTGGAAAAGATGAAATCCGAGGAGGAAAACAGAGCACAGTTTTTGGCATTTATGAAGCATTTCGCATACTCATAAAAGTGAAAGTTTCTTGGCATTTCATGGGGAATCATGTATAATAAAAATTAGATGAGGTGAGCCATGAAAAGCAGGAAAAAAGGTTTTCTGTGTATGGGAATGCTTCTGCTGCTGACTCTGGTTATCGCAGGCTGTGGAGATAAAAAAGAGAGCAATATCAAAGTAGGAAATGAGGTTTACAGTCTGGGCAAGGAGAAAGACACCAAAGAAGAGGAAGCGAAGAAAAACGAATCGGAGCAAAAAACATATGCAGTAATAGAGATAGATACAGAGAAACAGTTGATACGTCTTCAGAATACCAAAAGCGGTAAGATATCTGATTATGGTTATTCCGACGGAACAGAGTTTCGGGATAAATACGGAGGACTGACCGGTGTGGAGAAGATGCTGCCGGGCAGGATTGTGAAGATTGGGGAAACCAGAGAAAACGGAGCTGTTTCGTTGATACAGCTTTCCGACGAAGCATGGGAGCAGGAAAACGTAGAGCGTTTTTCTATGAAACAGGATCAACAGATGATTACAGTGGGTAAGACCAAATATTATTATGATGATTCACTGTTGGTTTTTTTAGATGGTGAGCAGATATCTTTAGACACGATCACCGGAAATGATAAGCTGCGGGTTGCCGGAATGGATAAAAAGATCATCTCGGTCAATGTCACCAGTGGTCACGGTTTCATTGTGCTGACACATACGGATCTATTTGAAGGCGGAAGTATCAGCATTGGCGGGAAGCACATCTATAAGATAGAAAAAGATATGAATGTGGAGATCCCGGAGGGAACCTATCAGGTAACCGCCGCAAATGACGGATATGGAGATACAAAAGAAGTAACTGTCAAAAGGAATGAGACAACGGTTCTGAATCTGGATGAATATAAGGGACTTTCCGGTGACAATGACCAGAGCTATCGTTATTTCATGAACACAAACCTGTTCGATCATGTAAACATTGACAAAAACAAAACCTATGTACCAAACGGACTGGAAGAAGACAGCGACAAAGCATGTGCAGATTATAATGAGATCATCCGCAGTGTAGGTGGAATTGATATCCAGCTTCTGGGAATTGGCGGAAACGGACATATTGGTTTCAATGAACCCGGAGAAGCTTTTGAGAAGGAAACTCATTGTGTAGACCTTACAGAAAGCACTATCAAGGCAAATGCAAGATTTTTTGAAAGTATGGATGAAGTTCCGAAACAGGCATACACCATGGGAATCAAGAACATTATGGCAGCAAAGAAAATTCTTCTTGTAGCAACAGGAAGTGCCAAGGCAGATGCTTTGTACAAATCCCTGTATGGACCGATCACACCAAATGTACCTGCATCTATCCTTCAGCTTCATCAGGATGTAACTGTAGTGGCAGATGAAGATGCTTTAAGTCTTATTAAAGAAAAAGGACTTTTATAATATCGGCTCTTGTGTGATAATAACAGTATCAGTGGAAAGAATTGCCTGACAGAGATAAAGTCAGGGAAATACTTAATAATTCACTTCAGCGAGAAAAGAGGCAAAAATCAGATGGTTATAAAGAATGGAAAAGTTTTTCAGGAAGATGGCAGTTATAAAGTCACAGATCTGTATATAGAGAATGGCAGAATTGTGGCTTCAGCAGAT